>JABGOW010000056.1 GCA_018645275.1 Verrucomicrobiota bacterium | reverse complement strand
ATGTTGTGATCGTAGATGAGGCCAGTCAGTCTGGGCCGGAGGCGCTGCTCCTGAATTACATCGCAAAGAAGATTGTTGTTGTTGGCGATGATAAACAGATTACCCCGCTACACGTTGGTGTGAGCCGCGATCAGATCGAATTTCTCCGCCGCATGTATCTTAGTGACATACCGCATAGTGACGCCCTCGGTTTGGAGGGGAGTCTCTTTTCGCAGGCTGAATTGCGCTTTCCTGGGCCAGTGCGTCTTCGCGAACATTTCCGCTGCATGCCAGAGATTATCCAGTTCTCCAACAAACTCTCATATCACGCTGAGCCATTGATACCCTTACGCCAGTATGGTGCTGGCCGTCTGACTCCGGTGGTCGCAAAGCATGTGATAGAGGGTTACCGCGAGGGTCGATCTCCCAACATTATCAATCGGCCTGAGGCCCGTGCAATTGCGGATCAGATCATAGAGTGTTCTGAAGATCCATCGTATGAGGGCAAGTCATTTGGTGTCATCACTCTCCTGGGGAACAAGCAGTCAGCGTTGATTGGCAATCTTCTTGTACGCGAACTTGGTGCTGACGAGATTGAGCGTCGTCAGTTGCTATGCGGTAGTCCTTATGATTTTCAGGGAGACGAACGTGATGTGATCTTCCTGAGCATGGTGGATGCGCCGAGCGATGGCAAGGTATGCAGAATGGTGCGGGACGCCGAGACACAACGACGCTTCAACGTGGCGGCGAGTCGGGCCAAAGACCAACTGTGGCTTTTCCATACACCGACCCTCAACGATCTGCGGCCGGATTGCCTTCGCTACAGACTGTTGGAACACTGCCAGAACCCAAGCGTGGAACAGGGAGTTCTCGGTGATATCGATTTGGATCAGCTACGAAACCTGTCAACTTCGGCATCTCGTGGCAGAAGTGCGCCGCCAGAGCCCTTTGACAGTTGGTTCGAGGTCGACGTTTTTCTTCGCGTAGCCGAGAGGGGGTTCCGCGTATTGCCACAGTATCCGGTGGCGAATTACCACATAGACCTGGTTATAGAGGGTGTGCAAGGACGCCTTGCTCTTGAATGCGACGGTGATGAGTGGCACGGCCCCGAGCAGTTCCATGATGACATGCGGCGCCAGCGAGAGCTGGAACGCTGTGGCTGGACGTTCGTTAGGATCAGAGGAAGTGCATTCTACCGTGACCCCCAACAGGCACTGCAGGCGCTATGGGAGAAACTTGAGGCCTTGCTCATTGTTCCTGCCGGCGCCCGGGATGAATCGCGGGCCGAAGCGGATACCCGCGATGCTCCTGTTGGCCCCGTCGCGGCTGAAGGCGATGTCTTGGGGACGGCAACCGCCGATGTGGAGGGCGGCAGCGTCTTCTCCGGCGTCATGCCCGAAGAGACGGACTCGTCAGATCCATCTGCAGCAGAGACGTCTGACGGCGGTGCTGTCGATGATCGTCTCGGAGCAGCTCTCGAATATGCGAACCGTCGCCGCCGTCCAGAGCACCTTTCGGCGCAGGAGCTGCAGAACGCGATAATCCGCGCTCTTAAAGCCTGCCCTAACCAGACGTGCACCGTGAAGTCGATGACCACCAGAGTGCTTCGTGAGCTTGGAGTGATCACGCGTGGGAACCCACGTGCCGAGTTTGACAAGAGGGTCCAGCGCAACATAGGGGCGCTGCAACGGAAATTGGTTCTCGTAGAGTATAAAGCAAAGAATAGGCGGCTTCGTTTACGCGTCGACCCAGATGGCCCATCACTGTTTGAGAGATTCTAGGCCTGAGCCTGTGGTTATATGTGACGGTTGGACCTCCATGCTGTATTTCGTTTGCTCTTCTGCTCACGCCTACCTAGACTGCCTCAAGCTAGCTCCGAGGATTCAGCACTGAGAGGATTTGTCCAGAAATGCCCGAGTCACAGCCCGACACCGCTGCGGTTACAGCGTTCATCGATCGATGGGAGAGGTCGGGCGCTGCTGAGCGCGCGAACCATCAGCTCTTCATCTCGGAGCTGTGTGACCTGATTGGCGTCCCTCATCCAGATCCGGCCAATTGAGCGAAGCTCTTCTGCTTCAGAATCGCCAACTCATCGGCAAGTTTCTGTTGCGTTGAGCGAGGTCTACGGCGTAATGTCTGTAGGTGTAGCCCTGGTAGTAATGGTGTTGTTTTTTGCATGTGCCATTATGGCATTTCAGCCCAGTATTATCAGGGCTTTTCTGCATGCTAGAAGAGCTTAAGTTAGTGCCATTCGGGTCCACCCTGGAAACTAGAAAGTAGCAACCCCCTCACATTCCTTACGCAAGAACTGCCCCGCCTTTGGGACCGGTACCGCGATGCCTAAGAAGAAGATGAACAAGCGACGCCCAATCCAAGACAAGCATGAGCAGTTCCTTATCGACGAGTTCATCCGCTGGTGGTCATCTCGAACCGGAGAGACGTTTCAAGTGGTCTCGCGTCCGGACCCTCCGGAGGCCATCGTCCGGTCAGATTGCAGAACGACGTGGATCGAAGTGACGGATGCTTTCCACTCCCCCGAATGGGCCGCGGATCTGTATTCCCATGCTGCCCCGGATGAAGAACACAGGCCGATGGGGCCAGGGCCGTACGTGGGAATGGATGAGCAGACAGCAGCGCGCTTTGCCGCGCTGCTGAAAATAAAGCTGTCGAAACAGAGCTACGCAGAGGCCCACACCCAGTATGGCCGTGGCATACTGCTTGTTGGAATGCAGAGTCCATGGTTTGATGGTGAGACCTGCGAGATGATGAGAGCGGTGTGCAACAAGACTGACTGGTCCACGGACCAGGGCTACTTCTCTCATGTTTTCATATCGTTCCGGTCGTTGAACCGCCAAGAGTTCGAGGAATGGAAATGGGATGCACCACAAGACGCATGGAGAGCTACAAAATGACCCGAGAGTACGCGGGCCATTTTGAGCCTCATGCGCAACGTTTGGGTCCCACTAGACGCATATGACACTTGAACGAACATACGTGATTTCACGCGGGCCGGCGCCACCGTCGGCGAATGACTACTCAGACTACGCTAACAGCCAGTGGCAGAGCCTTCTCAACAAGTCCCCGGCGGAGTCTGAAGTCCAGGCATTTCTGGAGCACAACCCGGCCTACCTGCCCGGAGCTTGGACGCCTGGCACGAAGTCGGGCCACTACCCACTTCACTGTGCGGTGATAGCTCAACCCCTTCTCCCGGGGCTGCGCTCCAAGCGACCGGATTTCATGTGGATAGCCATGCACAGTCTTGAGTGGTACCCAACACTGATAGAGATAGAGGCCCCATCGAAGCGGCTCTTTACCCGCTCTGGTACACCGCGAGCAGATTTCACTCAAGCCCGCAACCAGTTGGCAGAATGGCGCACATGGTTTGCGGACCCCTCGAATGTACAAGTGTTCACGGAATCCTATGGGATTCCGTATGCAATCCGAAGCGCACGACAGATGCGACTTCACATGGTTCTCGTGTACGGGCGACGTGACGAGTTTGACAATGATCCTCGACTTGCCAAGCAACGTGCCTCGCTGATGACCGGCGCAGACGAGGAACTCATGAGCTACGACCGACTCGCAGTCGACAGGGAGTTGGGGAATGCTATCACCGTTCGCGCAGACGGAAATGGTCGGTACAAGACTGTCGCCGTGCCGCCTCTGTTCCACCTCGGTCCGAATCTGGCAGAACGCCTCTTGAGCATCGACGACCTCGACGCCGCATTGAGAGAAACGCCACTGATGTCCGAGGAACGTCGCGCCTTCCTCCTATCCAGGCTTCCTTACTGGCGGTCTTGGGCCCAAGGTGGCGCACGCGGAATCGTGAACACAGGTGATTGGGAGTGAGAAACCGAGAGGACCCAACAAGACAAATCGAGGATATTGTCGCGTCGCCGCGCCAAATCCTCATTTGCGACGTGCCTCCAGGGATATCACGCTAACTCGTACAACCCGCCGCACTCCGGATTCACCCGCCGCAGCACGTCTACCATGATCGCGCAGACCAGGTCTTGAATCCCGTCCTCTCTCCATCCGACGTCACCTACCGCCGTCTTGCCCTATGAATCCAAAGCGCCACGACCCCACCCGCACACTCCTCCCGCCCTGCCGTGAACATGTCGAGCCGGCAGCCGTGATTGACACCCCACGTCAAACCGCAGTGCAATTGCCTTGCGCCGCACTCGCTCATCCCCTACAACATATGGAAGCTATTTGAAGATGAGGGGTGGGGGTGGCTGTGGGTGAGCGGGTCAGGATTCGTAATCGAATGAAGGGATATCCTTGAATAAACGGATCCGCTTAATAATGAGGTGGACCCACGGAAAGGCATGTAGGCAGGCGCAATGATAGATCAGAACTCCAAGAGCCTCGACGTATTCGGGGTCAAGCCGTTTGCCGATTCCATCAAAACCGTGACAGAGGGTGCAGTCGAGGGGGCTGGGGCGTTCCTGAGTAGAATATGTCTGCCTGCCGCCGAGGAGTTCGGCTTTCTACTTAGAGACCGCGTGTCCAACTGGCGCTCGAGTAATGCCGTGCGCGTTCTGCAATTGGCCGAGAAAAAACTCAAGAAACGGAACCTGCAGCAAGAAGTGCATGCTCACCCGAGGCTTGTCATGTCGGCTCTCGAACAAGGATCATGGGCAGAGCAAGATGATATACAAGACATGTGGGCCGGCCTCCTCTCTTCTGCCTGCACCGCCGATGGCTCCGACGATAGCAACCTTATCTTCATGAACGTCCTTAGACAATTGACGTCAGCCGAAGTTGCGATCCTCAACCATGCGTGCACCTCTTCACAGAAGTATGTTTCCTGTGGCGGCTGGATCTACGCTCGTGAGTTCCTCGTCACACTCGAGCAATTACAGGAGATAACGCGCATCCATGACGTGCATCGACTCGACCGTGAACTCGACCATCTACGCTCACTCGAGCTCATTGCACACGGTTTCTCGGCCGACTCGACGGCAGCCGACATTACCCCAACTGCGTTTGGGCTCCACATGTACATCAGGGCGGAAGGCTACCTGGGTTCGCCGGTTGAGTTTTTTGGCGCTCAGCCTATGACAGATGAGGAAGCCTTGGATCAGACGATAGACATGCCGGGGCCAGCAGATATTTTGGATCACATTAGTCGTGTACCACTCTTGAGCCAGGCCGATGTGAGCAAGCAGTATCTGGGTCGCGAAGTTGAGTGGCCAGGTACTCTGCAGGGCGCCTCGCGCTCGAACAATGGCCTCATCAGTGTTGCGATCTCCTCGGTGCAGCGATCAGGCTCCACTGTGTGTGGAGAAGTGGCAGTGAAGGATTGCCCTGCGTTGCCAGATATGATGAGTGAAGAACCGGTCATGGTCAGGGGCAAGATTCAGGCGGTTGGCACATTCACCGTCACCCTTGAAGCAATGCAACTGGAGAGAAGGACCTCGGACCAACAATCACCTGAAAGCTGCACGTGACAGTCCGTGCCTTAGTGCGGTCGCACAACTGATTGGTTGTACCTGCATACTTGCTGGGTGGTTCCTGACATCTGTTTTCGTCGCGGCCCGATTCGACTTGATGAGGTAACGCCGCAAATGAAAGCATGTCTGCTCTGCGTTAGTCACGCTTTCCTTTGCCCGTCCTGTAGTCAACGCAGCCAGCAGTGTGCCGCAACTGTTCGGCTGTCATCTACAACGACGTGAAGCCCAAGCCGCCCTTCTCCCAGCAATTCGCTGCCAAGGAGCATACTCACGCAGATCTCGCCGCCCTGGACCACTCTCACGACGGCCTGCTGGCAATCCCATCCCTCGAGCAGCAGAAGAAGAGCTGCGCCAAGGAGGCGTAGGACCAGGCCAGCTGTGAGGGTGGCGCGCGGATTTAGCGGGCGAGGGCTGGTTTGTGGCTGATCTGATGCCGGCTTCAGTGGTACCAGACCTAGAAACCAGAAAATAGCGATCCGCTCACACTCCTTACGCAAAAACTTCCACGACTGCTGGGCAGGAAGATGGAGCCGGGGCGTACCCTGATTCTGGACAGACTCTCTCGTCCGCGCTGCCCCGTCCTCTCTCCATCCGACGTCACCTACCGCCGTCTTGCCCTATGAATCCAAGGCTCCACGACCCCACCCGCACGCCACAAGCCAAGCCTGTTTTCCCGCGCAAACCGCTCAGCATCGGCAATGGGGCCGGTCTTTCTCGCATATCGATAGCGCCATGCATGGCCGGTGCGGACCAACTTCTCGTTGATATTCGCGCCACCCGCCCACACGGTGCCGAGAATTCGGCCGTACCGGTCCCTGCGGGTGTAGGTGACCGTGATGCGCTTCCCTTCGATCATGGCCTTGAGGGTGGCTTTCGCATCCGGCCCGTAGGCCTGTTTGATCTCGGGCGCATCGATCTCCGCCAACCTGACAATGTTCGTTCCCGCGATAATCGTGTCACCATCAATAACGC
>JABGOW010000253.1 GCA_018645275.1 Verrucomicrobiota bacterium | reverse complement strand
TATAGGTGAAAGAGTTCTTGGCTGGCATGGGGGGAGAGTAGGGGAAAAGCTGAAATTGGGAAAGCTGAAAGCTGAAATTGGAGCCATCTCACCTTCTGCTTGTTCGGGACCTGTGCCCGCGCTACGCTATCACCGTCTGGAAAAGTGGAGTAGTGAGAGAATGCCAACAATCAGCAGATTCTACGGGATCGTGATCGGTATGTTCTTTGATTAACATGCGCCGCCCCACTTCCATGCGAGGTATGCTGAGTACGAGGCATCTATAGGCATTCGCGATTTTTCGCTATTGCGAGGGAAGCTGCCTCCCAAGGCTCTGTCTCTGGTTGTTGAGTGGGCCGCTGCGCACCAGGAGGAACTGCTGGAAGATTGGGAACTTGCGGTGTCACATGGCGACTTACAACCGATTGAGCCTTTGAAATAGGAGCAACGACGATGTATTGGGACATACTGTCAGCAGAGCATGTGGGTGGCTATCGGATACGGGTGTGTTTCAGCGACGGAGAGTCGGGTGTTTTCGACATGGAATACCTGATAGATAAAGGCGGCGTGTTCGCGGCTCTACGCGACATGGATGCTTTTAATGCGTTTTTAATTGATCCCGAATGGCACGTTCTGTCGTGGCAAGACGGACGGATTGATGTTGCCCCCGAAACCGTTTATGCGAAGGCGACTGGTAAGGCAGTGCTCTCCCGAGTTGCCGAGGAGCGAGCCAAATATGGAGATATCAGAATGGATACGAAGAACTGTGTGGTTGTTGATTTGCCGGAATGGAAGGTGTTGGAGGGGCACTATACGAGTATGGCGGAGGTCCATCTTCGTGAACTCTTTGCCCGGGACCCAGAGCGTTCAGAGCGCATGACACTGGAAGCGGCGGGCCTGTTCCTGGATTATTCCAAGAACCGTGCGACGGACACAACCATGAAGGCCCTCTTGGCTCTCGCTGAGGCGCGAGGTCTGAAGGATGCCATTGCTGAGATGTTCTCCGGTGCGAAGATCAATGAGACCGAACAGCGGTCTGTGCTGCACGTTGCTCTGCGAAATCGCAGCAACACCCCCATCATTGTCGATGGCGAAGATGTCATGCCGGCGGTCAACG
This sequence comes from Verrucomicrobiota bacterium, assembly GCA_018645275.1. GTDB lineage: Bacteria > Verrucomicrobiota > Kiritimatiellia > UBA8416 > UBA8416 > JABGOW01. The sequence goes on along the minus strand of JABGOW010000253.1, from coordinate 5,341 downwards.
CGGTCTTGGACAAGATGGCAGTGTTCTCCAACAAGGTTCGCTCGGGGGAGTGGAAAGGGTTCACAGGGAAGCGGATTCGGAATATCGTCAATATAGGCATCGGCGGCTCTGATCTGGGCCCCGCGATGGCTTACGAATGCCTGAAGCCCTACAGTGATCGCGCGCTGACGGTGAAGTTCGTGTCCAACGTCGATGGCACGCATTTTGCGGAGCACACTCAGGGATTGGACCCGGAGGAGACACTTTTTATCGTGGCGTCGAAGACGTTCACGACGCAGGAGACCATGACCAATGCGGGTTCGGCTCGCACCTGGCTGCTTGACGCGCTGAAGGACGAAGCCGCAGTTGCCAAGCACTTTGTGGCGGTCTCCACCAATGCAGAGGCTGTTGCCGCTTTCGGCATCGACACCGACAACATGTTCGAGTTCTGGGACTGGGTGGGAGGTCGCTACTCGATGTGTTCGGCTGTTGGATTGCCGGTGATGGTGGGCATTGGCCCCGAGAACTTCATGCAGATGCTTGATGGGTTCCATGCCATGGACCGGCATTTTGCGGAAGCGCCGCTGGAGAGCAATATGCCGACAATCCTCGGTTTGCTCGGCGTCTGGTACAACAACTTCTTTGGGGCCGAGTCCCATGCCATTCTCCCCTACGATCAGTACATGCACCGTTTTGCTGCGCATCTCCAACAGGTAGATATGGAGAGCAACGGCAAGTCCGTTGATCGCAACGGGCAGCCTGTTTCGTGGGAGACGGGGCAGGTTATCTGGGGTGAGCCCGGGACGAATGGTCAGCACGCGTTCTATCAGCTCATTCACCAGGGCACGAAGTTGATTCCTGCTGACTTCATTGGCTTCTGCAAGAGCCAGAATGCGATAGGGGATCATCACGTTAAGTTGATGGCCAACTTCTTTGCGCAGACCGAGGCGCTTGCCTTCGGCAAGACTCGCGAGGCGGTTGAGGCAGAGGGGGATACGGGGGATCTCGTAGCCCACAAGACGTTCGCGGGCAACCGCCCGACCAATACGATCATGGCAGATCTGTTGACGCCATTCATGCTTGGAGCCCTCACGGGGCTGTATGAGCACAAGGTTTTCGTACAGGGCATTCTCTGGAACGTCTTCTCGTTCGACCAGTGGGGAGTGCAGCTTGGCAAGGTCCTTGCAGGCAAAATTCTGCCGGAGCTGGAGTCCGAGGGCGAACCCGAGCTTTCGCATGACAGTTCGACCAATGCACTCATCTCGCGGTTCCGCCAGCGCATGTAGGTTGCGGATGGCATCAGGTGTAGCGTTGGCCGTCCCGGCCAATTGGGTCTTGAGTAGCAGGAGAATTGGCCGAGACGGCCAACGCTACAATTTGGCCGAGACGGCCAACGCTACAGGGGGGCTGTTTGTCTCTCAGAGAGGGCCGTTTGGAGGTGCTCTGAATGGATCGCGTGTATAAGGGTCGTCCGCCGAGATTGGCGCAGGTGTTCCAGCGAGATGGTTGGCCCTTGTACTTCGTGACGATGAATACGTGGGACCGGTCTTCGGTTCTGGCGTGCCCTGATGTTCATCATGCGTTCTGCAACTATGGCGAGAATGGCCTTGCTCTCGGGGCTGGCATGGGGCGCTACGTGATTATGCCTGATCATATTCATGTTTTTGTGCGTATTGCCCCGAACATGACCCTCAAGCGCTGGAGTTCGGGCTTGAAGCGCGTTCTTGGAGTTGTGCTGACCGATTCAGGCTTGTCCCCTCGGGATGCCAGTGGATATAGGCTGAAGAGTTTCTGGCAACCAGGATTTTTCGATCATCTCTTGAGGCACAATGAATCCTATGTTGAGAAGTGGGACTATGTTCGACAGAACCCGGTCAGAGCTGGATTGGTTGAAGAGCCTGATGATTGGCCCTATCAGGGCGAGATTACTCGCATAGATCGTGTGTAGAGGTCTCTTGTAGCGTTGGCCGTCCCGGCCAATTCTCCTGCTACTGACGTATCCATTTGGCCGAGACGGCCAACGCTACAGGGGGGCTGTCTGAGCGTGTAGCTTCTCGCCTACCGTCCGAAGAGGCGACTGAAGGGATTGTCGCTCTTGCGTGGCTGGGTATGGTGCAGTTCAGCTTTTGCGTCTGGCCCCTTTTCGTAGGGTGGTGGACTGATGACAACCGTGTCGTCACCGTCATCGGCTGGTGGGGGAGGCGGCATCCCCGGCCAAGCAGAACCAAAACCTCGCTGCCTCATGAGTTCTTCCACTTGGACCATGCGATACTCACGATTTGCGGTAACGAAGATGAAACCGGCAATCATCATGAGCACAAAATTCATGGGGCGGAAGAGAGTCATGCCGAATACGCGCACGTGCTCAAGACCAAATAGGCCGATAATGAAAAAGGCTACGGCGATCCCGCGACCCAGACGAGCGGCAAGATAGGTGGCCTTGAGCCGCCCATGGCGTGGGGTCATCAGCGCTCGGAAAACGCGCCCGCCGTCCATTGGGAATGCGGGTATGAGGTTGAACGCGGCGAGGAGCAGATTCACGAGGCCTGCATAGAAGAGCACCATTCCAAACTGACCAAGCCCACGCCCACCAGAGTGATACAGGAGCGGAATACCGATTGCCATTGCGACGCCGCCTAGTGTGAGGCTTACGATAGGGCCTGCAATTGCCATGAGGCACTCGTCTTTGGGCTTTGCGGGCATCGAGTCCATCTTGGCGGCTCCTCCAATGAACATCAGCGTGATCTCATGGACGCGGCAGCCTTTTCGGATGGCGATAAACGAGTGCCCCAGCTCATGCAGGGCGATGCTGCTGAATACGAGAACCTCTAGCAGCAGTATGAACAAGACCGACCCCAGAGCGCCCGCGAACCCCCCGCGCTCTCCGCCCGCAATGGCACCGTTGCTGGCCATGTAGACAAGCAGCACCAGCAGGGATATGTGGATCTTGATGGGGATACCCCACACGCGACCGATTTTGTATTCTGACTTCAGCATCTCATTCCTCTTACAACTAGCCTCACGGTGAGAGGGAACCTTACGAGAATGTCCGCTGATTGCGAGCATTATTGAAACGCTGAGCTGACTCCTGTATAACCGAAGTCAACTAATGGAGGGCGGATATGGGGGAGCGGGTGGCAAAACAACAGTCTGAGCCGAAGTGCGAACGCTTGCTCGGAGTCCTTCAGGGGCGCAAGACGTTGCTGATCGTGTTGCAGGACTATCCTGATCCCGACGCGATTGCTGCTGCGGCCGCCCTGCGGGAGTTGGCCCGGAGTGTGAGCGACGTGACGACTACGATTGCCTGCGGTGGCTTTGTGGGGCGTGCAGAGAATCAGGCTCTCGTCAAATACCTTGGGCTCAACGTTCAGCGGCTGCAGAGCGTTGTTGTCAGGCAGTTTGACTGCCTAGCCATGGTCGATACCCAGCCGGGAGCGGGGAACAACGCGCTTCCGCTTGATCGCCTTCCCGATATTGTCATTGACCATCACCCTATTCAGTCTCCGACCCGGAAGACGCTTTTTTCCGACATCCGGAAGCACTACGGTTCAACCTCGACCATGCTTCATGAGTATTTGCAGTGCGCCGGGGTTGAGATTCCGGTGCCCGTCGCAACGGCCCTGCTCTACGGCATTCGCTCAGATACGGCTGACTTCGGCCGTGATGCGATGCAGGCGGACATCAACGCTTTTCTCTCGCTCTACCCCACTTCCAATAAACGGATCTTGGGGCGCATTGGCATGGCTCGCGTGCCGCGCGAGTACTTCCAGGTGATGATGTCTGCGCTTCGCAATGCTCGCACCGCTGGGGACTGCATCTATACGGACCTGGGCGTGATCACCAATCCTGACATGGTGGCGGAGATTGCGGACCTCCTTCTGCGGGATGCAGAGACGTGTTGGGCCATGTGCTGCGCCTGCTATGGGGGAACCCTTCTGGTCTCGGTTCGCACGAGCGACCTTGCTTCCGATGCCGGCGCCCTTGTTCATCGTATTGTTGGTCGCCGAGGAACCGGTGGCGGGCATTCTGCCATGGCGGGCGGTCAGATTCCCTTGAAACAAGGCGATGCCAAAGATGTTCGCAAGATGACCAAGACGGTGATTGAGCGCTTTCTCAGACATCTTGGCGAAGCGGAAGAACCCACGTGCGCCCTCGTGAAATCGTAGTCGTCTCAAAGGTCCAGCATCATGGTCTTCAGTTCTCTCGTATTTCTCTGCATCTTCCTGCCGCTGACGCTGGCGGTCTACTATGCAGTGCCCGCTCGCTGGCGCAACAGCGTGGCGCTGGCGGCGAGTCTGTTCTTCTATGCGTGGGGTGCCCCCCGCTTCATTCTAATTCTCGTGGCGTCAAGCATCGTCGACTATGTCGCCAGCCGCCACCTGGCCCCGGATGCAAAGCGAGGTGCCGCTTGGCGACACGGCATTCTATCGCTAACGATTGCCACAAATCTCTCAGCGTTTCTCTACTTCAAGTACATGAACTTCTTTGTAGAGCAGGTGAATCGAGCTTTGGGTTGCACGGGGCATGCAGGCATTACCTGGCAAGAGGTGTTGCTCCCCATCGGCATCTCTTTCTTCACGTTCCAGAAGCTCAGCTATCTCATTGATGTCTACCGTGGCAATGCCCGACCGGCTCGAAGTCTGCCGGACTACCTTCTGTACGTGTCGCTCTTTCCTCAGCTCATTGCCGGTCCGATTGTTCGCTACCATGATGTTGCTTTGCAGCTTGAATCACGGACGTACCGTGCAGAACGATTTCTTGAGGGCGTGTGGCGGTTCTGTTTCGGGTTGGGGCGGAAGGTTCTGATAGCGAATGTACTGGGAGGCATTGCCGACAAGGCATTTGATCCCGAAGTCGCCACGCTCACGCCGCAGGTCGCCTGGCTCGGGGCGCTGTGCTACAGCTTTCAGATCTACTTCGATTTCTCGGGATACTCCGATATGGCGATTGGGCTGGGAAAGATGCTTGGGCTCGATTTTCTTGAGAACTTCAACTTTCCGTACGTATCGGCTTCGTTCAGTGAGTTCTGGCGCCGCTGGCACATATCGCTCTCCAACTGGATGCGCGAGTATCTCTATATTCCGCTTGGTGGTAATCGCGTACCTGCCTGGCGCAAGTCGTTCAATCTCTGGTTTGTATTTCTGATTTCGGGATTCTGGCACGGTGCCTCATGGAATTTCGTGTTGTGGGGAGCCTACCATGGGACGTTTCTCTCGCTAGACAAGCTGGTTGAACGTCGCGGCTGGCCGAGACCGCATCGGATCGTGGCGGTGCCGGCAACCTTCCTGCTTGTGACCATTGGATGGGTGTTCTTCCGCACAGAAACACTGGCTGAGGCCGTTCGCTTTCTGATGTGCATGGC
>JABGOW010000323.1 GCA_018645275.1 Verrucomicrobiota bacterium | reverse complement strand
TGCTACCTGGTATTCGGTAGCGAGTCACACGGCCTCCCCGATACATTCTACGAAACGTATGCTGACGCTCTGTACAGGATACCAATGCCAGGCGAACACGCGCGCAGCATCAACCTCGCCAACTCCGTTGCGATCGTGATGTACGAAGCCTACCGACAGCAGCAAGCCTAAGCCCGCGGGCTCACTCACCGGGTGGAATCTGCGAGAGCATTGCCCGAGCCTGATCCGAAAGCGGGCCGCGACCCTCCGCCAGATCGGTCAGATAGAGAACAGCCGCCTTCACGTCGCCGCTCTGCATCGCCGCCCACCCCATGCAGTAGCGCGCCCTGGCATGATGCGGTTCAATTCTGAGAGCCTCTTGCCACAGCGACAGCGATTCCGAAGTCGCCCCCTCGCGACCCAATACGATTCCCAGATTCACCCTGGCGTCGGTATTGTCTCGCGATACGCGAATAGCCTCCCTGAAGCACGCTTCGGCCAAGTCGAACTGCCGCTGCTGCTCATGGACAACCCCCAGATTGGTCTGGGTCAGACTGTAGAGGGTCGCGGTAGGCGATGGGCCAGAAGGAATGGTTCGCGGCAACCTTTCAAGGACCTCCCGGAAGCGCCGCTCCGCGACGTCCAACTCTCCAGCCGCCAGGGCAAATGACCCCAATCCCAACCGCGCGCGTACGTGTTCCGGACGCGTCTCCAAAACGCTTTGCCACATGCAGGCTTCCGACGTGTAGCATAGATTCCGCCGTATGGTGAGCAGACTCAGCGTTCCCAAAACCACCACCGACAGAAGAACCGCGTTGACGCGCCAGCGGAACCTGATGACCAAGGGTTGCACACCACCCAGAACGACAAGAGCAATGGGCGCCAGCAGTGCAAGATAGAGGCGACGTTCAGCCGCCAAGTCGTCCAACGGCACAACGCTTGAGGTCGGCAGGAGCGTCAGAAAGAACCAGCATCCCAGATACCCTGCTGGCTGGTGGCGAGCCACGAGGACAAGCGTCACCCCGAGCAGGACGAGAAGCGAAAGCGCTGTGCACCAAACCGCCCCCAGGCCCGCAACGGGAAGCCATGCATAGTCTATGCACAGAGGGTGCGGCCATACGCACAGCTTGAGGTAATGCACAACGACGTCGCACTGTGAAAGCAGGTATCGCCATGAGCTCAGACGCCCCAGCCCAAAGCCTGCTGACGTACTTGACTCATTCGGCATGCTCAGCAAGACGAGCGGGATGATCAAGGTCATTGCTAACAAAAGATAAAACCGCCAGCGCCGTCGCAGAGCCGGACCGAAACCATCCGAAAGGAACATCGCATCGAAGAGCAACACCAGCATGGGCATCACAACCATCACCGGTTTGCTCAGCATCCCCAGGACCATGCTGAGAACGGCAACACCCATCCACCACCCACGGACACCACGTGTTACACCGCGCAGACAGGAATAGAGACCCAACAGGGCAAACATCCCCATCATCGACTCTGCCCGCTGCACAATGTAGGTCACGCTCTCGGTCTGGACAGGATGCACAGCCCACATGGCAGCGATGCTCCCCGCCAACCATGAGGCCGACCGGGTATAGCGGCCCGCAAAGCGCGGTAGGAGAAGGGTTCGCCGCAACACGCCGAACAGCAGCAAGGCAGCAAAGGTGTGGATCAGCACATTCACCACGTGATATGGCACGACGTCAGCCCCGTGCATCGCGTAGTTGAGGAAAAACGTAAACTCCGTAAGTGGGCGTGTCGAACCTTGCACGACATCAGGGAAGTGCTCAATATCACTGTTGGCGACGATACTCCGGTAGTCATCAAATATCATCTGCCCGCGCAGCCCGGTCCCCATGACGACAACGGTCAGAACGGCAATCAATGTGCCGACGATCCATGTGGTGCGATTCTCATGTTCATGAACCACCGTTGACCTCCTTCTCAAGGAGTGTGCGAGCATTCAGAGCCTTCTCATACCGGGCATCAATAGCAAGCGCCTGCTCAATGGCCTCCAACGCTGCCGCTGGCTTGCCAAGTCCGTTCAGTGCGATCGCCTTGTTGAACCAAGCTTCCTTGTGCGTCGGGGACACGACCAATGCTCGGTCAAAATAGGCGATCGCCTCGGTTTCACGTCCGCGGCAGAGGAGAGCACGTCCAAGCTGGTTCAGTCCGATAGGATAGTATCCGCGGGCATTCATGCCGCCCGTCTCAGCGTACTTGCCCCCTGCGGCGATCCCCTTCTCCAACCGTTTCACCAGCTCACGCGCCTCAAGTTCTCCTTCCACATACTCCCCGGCATCAAGCAGTGCCATCACCATGACGCTGCGAGCCCGGAGGTTATCGGGACGCTTCTCGACGGTGTCCCGCGACATACGAAGCACACTGTGGTAGTCCGCATTTCGCTGATGCGTCAGCGTGATCAACACGAGCACCACAGCCACACCAACTGCGCTCCGCAGTACACAGGAACTGGACACGCCCGTGCGCCCCGGGAATCTCATCAGCAACGCGCCCACACAGACAACAGCGCCAGCTAACGGCAAGTAGAGGCGATGCTCAACAGCCGCATCTACAACAGGGATCACACTCGAAGAGGGCGCGAGAAGCATCAGAAACAGCGCCAAACCAAAACCCGCCACCGACCGGCGCCATACGCCAACCGCTGCGACACCCAGTAGAACGCAGAGCAGAAGAGCCTGCCACCAGACCTCCCCGAAGCCAGAAGCAGATGGCCATGCATAGTCGAGACACAGCTCCGTCGGCCAAGCAATGCACTTCAGATAGTGCACGATCACACCACACTCGGTCAGCATATAGCGCGCAGGTGAAAGCAAACCCGCAGCCAGCCCCGTCGTCGAAGAGGACTCATTGGGCAGAAGGCTCAGCGCGACAGCGACTCCTACCGTAGCGAACAGACAGAGATAGAAAGCCCGGCGCTGCCAAAGGTCACGAACCGACAGGGTGACGAACTGCCAGTCAAACAGAACGACAGCGAGCGGCACCACCACCATGACGGGCTTCGCCGTCATCCCGAGCGCGCAGGCAAGCACCGATCCCGCTAGCCAACGCCTTGGGCGAGTTGACTCCGCTGCACGGATGAAGCAGTAGAGTACGAGCATCGAGAGCATGCCCATCATCGACTCCGCGCGCTGGATGATGTAGGTCACGCTCTGAGTCTGAAGGGGGTGCGTCCCCCACACTGCAGCACCAATCGCCGCCAGCACGGTAGCCTGAGCAGGACCGCTCCCACAGAAACGACACGTCCTGCGAATTAGCCCAAAGAACAGCAATACCGCCGACAAATGAACGATGAGGTTGAAGAGGTGAAAATCAGCCGGCTGTCCCCCGAGCGCGAGATTCATCCAAAGCGACAGCCCCACGAGTGGACGCGTTGTATGGATGCATGCCGTCAGCGGATCGCGAATCGCTGGGTTCTGAAGAATGCGCAGTCCGTCATCCATCAAGAAGACACCGGCAAAGCTGTTCGCGTACGCAGTGACCACGGCAACGGCCACCAGCAACCCGGCCAATACCGTCATTCCTGGAGACTTCTTGGCACCTGCTTTCATGGCATGAAGCCTACCCGAATCCCCAAATGGAGACAAGCGTACGAAACGCTGAACTGCGGGGATCGAATGGGTCAAATGCGGGCTGGCGTTTCGATGCCAAGAAGCTGCAATCCCCCTCGCAGCACCTGCGCGGTGATGCCGCAGAGTTTGACCCGACTTTCACGGATGCCTTCCTCGGCCTTCAGAAATGGAACATTCTGATAGAACGAGCTGTAGCACTGCGCCAACTCGTAGAGGTAGTCCGCAATCGTACTCGGTTTGTACCCGCTTGCCGCTCGCTTCACGACATCGGGGAAGCGTATCAGCTTCAGGGCCAACTCTCGCTCGATCGGCTCGGTCAGTACGATGTCGAAGGCATCGAGATTCCCGTCGGGAAAACGTTCGGTGTACTTATCATGCACACTGGCGATACGTGCATATGCGTATTGCAGATAGGGGCCGGAGTTACCATCCAGCGCCAATGCCTTGTCCCATGTAAACGTGACCGTCGTCTGCGGATTCTGACTCAGGTCCGCATACTTCACAGCACCGATGCCTACGGCTCGGGCCACTTCGCGTTGATCATCCTCGGACATCTCGGGGCTCGATGCACTCACGATGTCGAAAGCACGCTGTTCGGCCTCATCCAGAAGCGCTTCCAGCTTGATGACGTTCCCCTGGCGCGTCGAGAAGGTCGCCTCAGGGAGGCGCATCAGGCCGAACCAAACATGGTTCAACTCTGTTTCGCAACCAAGCTTCCTGCAAATCGTAAAGAACTGCTTAAAATGTAGCTGCTGACGCTCGTCAGTGACGTAAACAATCTTATCCGGCCGAAACTCCTCAACACGGGACGCAACCGTCGCGATGTCGGTCGTGGCGTAGTTGAAGCCGCCGTCGCTCTTCTTCACAATGCAGACGGGCAGCTTCTCCTCTTCGAGAAAGACGACAGTGGCCCCTTCACTCTCTTCGGCCATACCCTTTTCTTCAAGCAACGCGACCGTGTCGGCCAGCTTGTCGTTGTAGAAACTCTCGCCACGAACGAGGTCGAAAGAGACACCGAGGCGTTTGTAGATTCGATCAAACTCGCTCAGACTCAGCCCAATAAACTCACGCCACAGCGCCGTATTCTCGGGATCCCCGGATTGAAGCTTCACGAGCTCTTCACGACACTGCGTCAACCAGTTCTCATCCTCCCGCGACTTCTCGTAGCTCTTTACATAGACCCGCTCCAACTCCTCAACGGGGCGACGTGCAAGGGCGTCCTTATCCAGAAAATGGCGGTACCCCATCATGATGATGCCGAACTGCGTTCCCCAGTCACCGATGTGATTGTCTGCAATCACATTGTAGCCCAGCAAGCGATGCAACCGGTCGATGGAGTTACCGATAATCGTGGATCGAATGTGCCCGATGTGCATCGGTTTGGCGACGTTGGGACTGGAGTAGTCTACCACCACGGTATGGCCTGCTCCCGACCTGGGCACGCCAAGCTGGGAATCCTGATCAATTGCCGACACCGTCTGGAGCAGCCACGCATCCGAAAGGTAAATGTTGATGAATCCCGGCCCGGCAATCTCAAGACGATCCACGGCGGGATGCGACGGGGCATTGGCAACAACCTGCTCGGAGACTGCGCGCGGTGGGCGCTTCAGCACTTTCGCAAGCGACATGGCCGCATTGCATTGGTAGTCACCAAACTGAGGATTAGCCGCTTGGACCACCCCCACGCCGGAAAGATCAATATCTGCCCCAAATTGCTCCGAGAATACTCCGCGAATCCAATCGGAAAGCGCCTCGGTAATCGTCTTGTTTGTTTCCTCTTTGGTATTCATGGGCCTTGGTATACCGAATCCCCAGACTGGCGGCAACAAGATATGCCCAGACGTCGGCTTGAACTGCAACTTGACGGGCTATAGGCAGGATAGCGGAGCGTGAGATGCCTTCAATTTCGCGTGTGCACAGAGCCCTCTGTTGCGTTATAGTCGCCGCATGCACGATAAACGGAGGATATCCAGACAGGCAGCCCTTGGACTCGCTGCCACGGCGGCAATCGTCATGCTGGGACTGTTCCTCTTCACGCATAACGAGGCCGATGTGGATCTCTGGGGGAATGTGGGGTTTGTCCGGCATCTGCCGACTTCGCCACAGTACCATCTCACCAACACCTTCTCGTTCACCGAGCCGGACCATGTATGGGTCAACCACGAATGGCTGGCCGAGTACATCCTCCACCATGCCCACCGACTCTATGGAAATCCGGGGCTGCTCCTGCTGAAGGTGTTGCTGGGCTTTGCCCTCATCGGGATTCTGTACCGATCCATGCGGAAACAGTGTCGTTCAGCGCCCGTACGCGTGCTCATGCTGGCAATCGTCATGTCCACAATGGGCTATGGCTTCTCAACGCGACCCCACCTCTTCACTTATATCCTCATTGCATCCCTGCTCAGTGCGCTGCTGCGCCCTAAACCTCACCCCACACTACTTCTCATCGCCGCCCCACTTGGATGTTTATGGGCGAATCTGCACGGCGCCTTCTTCATCGGGCAGATCCTACTGCTCCTGGCGGCGGCATGTGCTGCGCTAAAGCGCACCACAGGACATGCCAACTCATGGCGACCGACCATCCTCCTTGGCGCGGCCGCTGTTGCTTTCTTTCTGGGTTCACTCCTCACCCCCTACGGACTCGGTCTGTGGGGGTTCGTCTCCGAGTCCGCTGGCATCTTTCGCCCCATTCTCAGCGAGTGGGCTCCTTTCAACCCGTTCGAGCACTTCAGTGACCATGTCGACTTCATGGCCCTCGCGAGCATCACAATCTTCACCGTACTGGTCTCCATCAGCCACTGCTCCGCATTCGGGCTTCTGGTCCTCGTCCTCTCGCTCGTCCCCGTCGTCGTCGGGATCGCAGGCGTCGCCCGC
>JABGOW010000057.1 GCA_018645275.1 Verrucomicrobiota bacterium | reverse complement strand
CTTTGGCCATCCGCATCATCAGGGCCTGGGCTTCAGCAACCTCGGCGCTGCGATCCTCACGCAACCAGGAGAATCCATGCATCTGATCCACAAACAGACCGTCCCCTCCGGCTTCCCTGACAAACTCGCCTATGGTTTCCACCCACCACGACCTGAAGTCGGGGTTCAGCACGTCGAAGTAATGCGTATGGTCACCTTCGCGGTATGCCAACTCACCGGTCTCAGGATCCACAATCAGGAAGGATTTGTACTTCGCATTCTCCGGCTTGTGAATCTCGCCTTTGTAGTCAAAGGCCTTTGACTTTGAAATGAATGGGTAGGCATAAGCGGAGTTCAGATAGACCAGGCAGCTCATATCCGGCTTCAGTGCCTTGAACTGGCCGATCGCATGCTTGGCTCCGGCATCGGCAGAACCCAGATCCTCAATGCCGTGCTGCTTTTCGATGCAGAGAAAGTCCGTCGTCTCTGCAATGGAGCGGACATTCTCGTCCTTGAACTGCACTCTGTCGGCAAACATCTGGTAGACAGGCGTTGTGTCCCACGTGAATGGGGGGAATAGGGCTTGGTTTGACATATACTTCCTTTGTTTGCGGGAAACGCCCCCACCGACCTTGTGTCGGTGGCGCGTAGGACTCCGTCAGTCATTGGTTCCACCGACACAAGGTCGGTGGTGACCTACGCGGCAGTGAATCACTTCCATGTGATTCTGGCTTCTTCTTTCGCTAAATCAACCCATACGTCCGCGTGCTTAAACGCGCGGGTGAATATCCATTTGTCTTCAGACTCGCGCTCGTACGCCCCTTGCGGCGGACCCAATGGCCTTTTCATTTCGGGGAAATCCACCAGGGCGCCGGTGTAGGTTCCCCATCCCCAGCTAAGCATGAAGTAGGAATAGGGCTGCGCTCCGATCAGGAAACAGGCTAGCGGAAACGTGATACGCGCTTTGGCGATCTCGGCTACTTCATCGTGATTCGCTGTCCCCCCTATGACTCGGTGATCGCTTTTCTCAAATTTCGTGCCCTTACGGTTCACAGGCCACCGGTAGACATTGATCTTCCCCGCATTAGCCACTGCCAGCATCTGGTCCCAGTCATCGACGTAGCGCTGAAAGTTCTCGCGGTACTGGCCCGGCTTATGATGTTCATACATCACCGCGTCGCAATTCTCGATGAACTCCTGGCGGTGGGCAGCATTGTTGCAGAGGAGTATCCGATCCTCACCGATCATTGTGGTTGCCATCTTCTGCAGTAGAACATGGGCCTCTGCCACCGTCTCTCTCCTGTCCCAACGAAGATAATTCCACCCATGCATCTGATCCCAGAAGACCCCATCCGTTCCCGTTTCGCGTACGGCTTTGCCGACGGTCTCGCTCCACCATGTTCGGAAGGTGGGCTTCAGGATGTCCCAGGCATATCGGTGCCCGTTGTGGATCGTGTGGTACTCGTTCTTCTTGACGTCAAACAGCAGCAGATCCTCTTTCTGCTGCTCAGACATTCTGTCAGGCTTCGGAGAGAAATTCTGAGTATAGGACGTGAATTCATACGCAATAGCCCCGTTGAAATAGAAGAGAACCTTGATATCCGGATTGATGGCCTTGAACCGACGGGCCTCATGCTTGGCCCCGAGCTCTGCGCTATCAAGGTCTGCTCCACCGTGCTGCTTCTCAATAGCGATGAAGTTCGACAAAGCGGCAATACGCTCGACTTCGTCATCTGTCAGCAGGTGCTCGTCCCCGAACATCTTGTACTCTTGCACAGTGTCCCAGCTCCACATGGGATAGGAAGCCTCGGGTACGAATATGCTTCCTGTGCTCGTTTCAAGAGGAGGCTGCATGCAGCCTCCCGCCAGAATGGTCAGGGCGGTAACGGTGATTGCTCTTATCATGGACATACGCCTGCTCTCCTTCTAATTCCCCACGAAACTCAGTGCCCGGAAGGCCGTTCCTCCCGGCTTCATCCTGCCGCGGCGGTTCTCCAGGATCTCCAGCTCGAGGGTGTGCTCGCCGTCGGAGAGTTCGTTGAAGAACATCAGGGTCATTGGGTAATTGAATCCGCTGTAGTGGTGCAGCGTATCAATCTCTTTGGTCTGCTCCCCGTCGACTGTACAGGTGATGATTCCGCTGTCCGGACCGGCCAGCATGTAGGCGCCAATGGCGGTGCCGCTAAAGTCGATCGTGAGCTTGGAATGTGCCGTGGTGCTGTAGATCATGGGTGATCTCTTGAACCGTGGACGAACCGCGCCGTTGTTCTCGTTCGGCCAATCAGGCACGCCCTTCTGCCAGCTCGCATCTGTTTTGACGTCCGAGAACGGCAAGAATCGACCGTTGTGATAGCTCTTTTCGTCCAGTGCAGCGACGGCGGGGTAGGGCAGGGGGGGGGCGTCTGCGGTCAGCGGTTTCGCCCAGGTCTCGAGCAACGCGTTACGGATCATCGTGGCGCACATGGTGTTGCCGTAGTCATTGGGATGCGTGCCGCCGAACTTCTTCCAGTCCATCTTCTCGGCGTTCACCAGATCGGCCAGTTCCTGGGCCAGGTTGTTAACCGAAACGCCGTGGTGCTCTGCCACTTTGCTGTGCGCAGAAATGGAGTCCGTCGTCTGGCCGACCCGGAGTCTACGCAGGATGTTTTCGTTCACAAAGAAGGTCATCACGATATCGACATTGGGGTTGTGCGCCCGCGCCTGGGCGATAACCCCCTCCATACCGCGCAGTGCGTCATTCTCATGGTAGACACCGTCCTGGTCGTCGTTGACTGCGAACTCAACAAAGAACAGGTCCAGCGGGCCCTTGCTCAGCACATCACGCTCCAAACGGAACGCGCCGGTATCGGAACAGGTGGAGCTGATGCCGGCATCGGTGAACGTGAACTTGGTTTCCGGAAAACGCGCTTTGAGCATGGCGCAGACCTTGGGACGATAACCGTTCATCTCGGTGATGGAGCCGCCGATGAATGCAACATGCCCCACCTTCTTCTGTTCAAACTGAATGCGGCTGTTGCGCATGTCGCCGCGCAGGGCGAAGTTCTGGTCGCCGACGATCTCTTCTGCGCTGAGATCGCCCTTGCCGCTGTTGTGCTTGAGGATGAAGTCGACGAGTGGTGTGGGGTCTTTCAGGCAGTGCGGGTGGTGTCCGGTCGGCTTGTGAATGACCTCAATCATGCCGCCCAGTGCCTTGTAGCGCTCCTCGATGATGGCGGTGTTCTCTTCAACGGGGACCACGACGTCAGAATCACCTACGACGTGGATCAGCGGAATCTCCGCCTTTGCCAGCGGTTTCAGGTTGTCGATCGGATTACCTTCGTAGGCGAGCGCCTCTTCCTCTGTCAACCCGTAGAGCTTGAGGCATTGCTTCCAGTCGTTCGGACTGCCCTTGCCGGTACCTTTGCCGCCCGGCCAGCTCTTGAAATCACAGACCGGGTTGTCGGCATAGATGCAGGCCACCTTGTCGGGGTGCCGCGCCGCCCAGTTGAACACATAGAGTCCACCACGACTCATACCTTCCAGTACCGCTCGGTCGGCGAAGAGGTGCTCAAAGCGCAGGTACTCATAGAGCGCATCCCAGTGGTCCATGGCGCCGGGTGAACCCAGAGCGTTCCCGCAGACCGCATGGACCACGTGATAGCCGCGCTTCAGCAGCGCAACATCGAGCTGCGGCTCATGCCCCCAGAACTGTGCCCGCCAGACCCATGGTTTGCCGTCAGCAACCGTTATCGGTACGACTACCTTGCAGCCTCGACCCTCCAGATCAAAGTTGTACTGGTCGAAGCCGTGGAAACTGCTTTTGTTGCCCGGAAACGTGGCGTTCTCGCCATCAGATGACACGTTGCGCTCCTTGCTCATGCCGATTGTTGTACACGCCACGACAATCGCAGCAGTCAGTGCCAGAGTTGTTCTCATGGTTCTCCATTTCCTGTCTTGTCCTCACTCGCTTCTGTTTGGTGCCATTAACCAGGCCCCGGGAGAAGCCCCAACGGCGCGACCCCCTTCCGGATTGGGACTAGGCTAGAAACTGCTTGGTGTGAGTGCTGCCGATTCGCGTGGTTTCAAACTCAGCGTCGTTGATCCGTCTCCAGAGACGACCCTCACTGTCCCTGTGCTGCGCTCACCCGCGTGGACAACCGCTTCTGTCAACTTGCCATCCTGCCAGCGGATATCCACCGTGTAGTCGCCGCGTGCTTTTAGTCCGTTGATGTGGCCGTTTGGCCAGCGGTCGGCAGGCAAAGCGGGCAAGAGAGTCAAGGTGGATTGAAAATTGAAGATTGAAGATTGAATATTGCCTGGCCGAAGCGTATCCGAGGGCTGGGCACTGGCAATTGAAGGGTCTTGGCTAGCGACTGTCGTTGCCTGAGCGGGACCGGCAGAGCTCTCACAATTTTCAATTTTCAATTTCACATTTTCAATTCTTCCATGGCTGTGCATGAGCATCTCTGCGACGGCTGCTGTGGAGCCGAAGTTGCCGTCGATTTGGAACGGCGGATGGCTGTCCCAGAGGTTGGGGAGCGTCGAACGAGACAAGATTGCGTGCAGGTTCTCGTAGGCACGCTTGCCATCAGAGAAGCGCGCAAACATGCCGATCGTCCACGCGCGGCTCCAGCCAGTACCCGCGCCGCCTTTGGCCAGGCGGCCTTCGATTGACTTGATCACCGCATCACGCATCTGTGGGTCGTCATCCAGATTAATCTGGTTTCCGGGGTAGGCGCCGATCACGTGCGAGATGTGGCGGTGGCCGGGCTGAGGCTCCTCAAACGGGAGGCGCCACTCCATGAGTCGACCATCTTCTGCGATCTGGGGGCGATAGACCTTGGGCAGAATCTCTTGAACTCGCTTCACGAGCGGCACATCTTGCTTGCCAAGTGCTGATGCCGCTTCGAGGTAGTCGTTGAAAACCTGCAGGATCATGAACTGGTCGTAGCTGTTGCCAGCTGAGATGGCGGCCTTGATGGTCTTGCCGTCTCTGTCCGTGTATTGGAAGGAGTTCTCGGGGGAGGCGGCAGGGCGTGCCATGAGCGTGTCGCCTGGGCCCGGAATCAGCCAAGACTCCACGAATTCGGCTGAGGCCGTGAGGATGTCCCAGTTGTCCTCGAGCACTTTCGGGTCGCGGTTGAAGCGGTAGTGCTCGAGAATGTGGAAGGTCATCCACTGGCCGCCGAAGAAGGAGGCCGCCCAACATGGCTTCTCTCCCATCAGGCGTGCGTGGCCCCACACATCCGTAGCGTGTCCCATACACCAGCCTTTCATGCCGAGGCGACGTGCCATATCTTTGCCGGTGGCCTGGTAGGAGCGGATCAGATCGAAGAAGGGCCTATGCATCTCTGGCAGGTGGGTCGTCTCTGCCGGCCAGTAGTTCATCTGGATGTTGATGTTGAGGTGGTAGTCGGAGCCCCATGGAGCCTGCTCATGCGGATTCCAGACTCCCTGCAGGTTGGCGGGCAGACCGCCCGGACGGGAAGAGCCAATGAGTAGATAGCGCCCGAACTGAAAGTAGGTTTCGATCAGGTCGGGATCGTCGTGCTTGCCCTGCTTGATCCGTTCCAGACGTTCCCGGGTTGGTAGGCGGAGAATGGCATCTGCCGTTGGCCCGAAGTCGGCCTCCACGCGGTTGAAGTACGTCTGGTGATCGGCGATGGCGTCCCGTTTGACCTGAGCGAAAACTTTGTCTTTCAGCGCATCGAGATCGGCCATCGCCTTGTTCTGCCAGCCGTCGGGAAGCTTGACCGCCGGCTCTCCAAGCTTGAAATCGGTGGCACAGGAGAGGTAGAGCGTAATCTCGGTTGCCTGCAGCACCTCAAGAGCATCTTCTTTCGCGGCCGCTGTCGCGGGGGCCGCCACGCGTACACGCCCGACAAAGCGGGTGCCGGCATCGCCGCTGCCGGAAGCGGTCTTTACCAGATCGCCGTCTTTTACTTTGGCTCCGTCCAGGCTGATGCATAGGTCGAGTGGCTTGTCCGCTTTGATCGTCACGCCGATGACATCGTCGGGTGCGCTGGCAATGACCTCCTGCGTAATCGTGGAGCCATCCTCCAGCGTGTAGGTGTTGCGGGCAACGCCAGTCTTGAGGTCAAGGGAACGGTGAGTACTCTGGATCGCGGGCGTGTTCTGGTAGTGGAGTTTCAGCCAACCGAGAAGCTGGTAGCTGTATGCACGTTTGTTGGCGCTCCCGCCTCTGGATACGTGCTTGGCAAAATACGTGTCTGCCCCTTTGAAATCCCCGGCCGCTTCCAGCTCCCGGACCTTCTCAAGATGCACCAAGCAGTTTTCCGGCATGAACATCGGCTCGGTGTTCGCCCAGATTGTCTCCTCGTTGATTAGAATACGTTCCTCCGGGAAGCTCGCAAACGGCATTGCCCCCAAACGCCCGCTGCCTACCGGATAGGCTACATCCCACTCATAGGCCGGCAGGTCATCCCAGATCACCAGATCATCCGCCGGTGCATAACCGACAGGCGCGGGGAGGGGGGGGGCAGTGTCACGGTGCTTCGACAAGTGTTCGGAT
>JABGOW010000058.1 GCA_018645275.1 Verrucomicrobiota bacterium | reverse complement strand
AACCTGTGCCGGGTTGGGGTCGCGGCAGGTTCTCGATGCGGCGTTGCTGGTGCCGGATCCCACGCTTTCACTGGACAAGGGCGCTATCCCGGCCTGGCGGTCGGGAAGCCGAAGCCTGAATTCCTTCTACAGGCGTCTGCTGCGTGGTGTGTCCAAGCACTATGACTTCTCACTGGAAGTGCCATTTGCTGAGTTGTCGGAGGAGCATCGCAAGATCGTGCTGGAGGGCTCCGGGGAGACCGAGATTGAGTTCACTCGCTGGCAGAAAGGAACTGCCCGCAAGACCCATAAGCCATTTGAAGGGGTGATTCCCAATCTTGAACGGCGATACGTGGAGACTGACAGCGAATACGTGCGGCAGCGTCTCCGCCGCTACATGAGCCGCCAGACATGTCCGACCTGTTCTGGAAGACGGCTCAAGCCCGAAAGCAATGCCTGCACGGTCGGCGACTGTTCTATTGTCGATTTTCTGGCGATGTCGATTTCGGAGGCAATACGCTTCTTCGATGCGCTTGAGCTGTCCTCATACGAGAAGCAGGTCGCGGATGAAGTCGTTGATGAGATTCGGCAGCGTCTTGGATTCCTGTCTGATGTCGGGCTCAACTATCTGACGCTGGATCGACAAAGCGGCACGCTTTCAGGTGGCGAGGCCCAACGGCTACGCCTTGCAACGCAGATCGGTTCAGGGTTGATGGGGATTCTCTACGTATTGGACGAGCCGACGATTGGTCTGCATGTGCGCGACAATGCACGCCTTATTGCCATGCTTAGGGGGCTACGTGACCGCGGAAACACCGTGGTTGTTGTTGAGCACGATGAGATGATGATTCGGGATGCTGACCACATTATCGACCTGGGGCCAGGTGCTGGCGCTGCGGGGGGGCATGTGGTGTTCTCGGGGGCCATTGATGAGTTGATGGCCAGTCCCGACTCGCTGACCGGTCAGTTCTTGCGCAGGGAGAGCGAAGTGCATGTTCCTGCACTCCGCAAGCCGGCAGGGGACGCCGTGCTCACGATTGAGGGCGCGTCGGTCAACAATCTGAAAGACATTGATGTGAGGATTCCCCTGGGGCTCCTGGTATGCGTGACCGGGGTGTCTGGAAGTGGAAAGAGCTCGCTGGTTGATGACATTCTCAGAAAAGCGCTGTTTCGCAAGTTCCATGCATCGAAGGAGCAGCCCGGGCCGCATCGTTCCATTACCGGCACCGAGCATCTTGACAAAATCGTGGTCATCGACCAGTCCGCGATTGGCAGGACTCCACGGAGCAATCCCGCAACCTATACGGGGGCATTCGGCCTGATTCGGAAGCTGTTCTCAGAGACACCCACATCCAAGGTCCGTGGCTATGGTCCCGGTCGCTACAGCTTCAATGTAAAGGGAGGGCGTTGCGAGAGTTGCAAGGGCGATGGCCTGATCCGATTGGAGATGCACTTCCTGCCCGATGTCTATGTGACGTGTGAGCGGTGCCGCGGCCTGCGATACAATCGTGAGACGCTTGAAGTGCTCTATGGGGGCAAGAATATCGCCGAGGTCCTTGCGATGACGATTGATGAAGCTCTCGCGTTCTTCGAGAGGATTCCCGCAATTGCGCGTCGCCTCCGGACACTCGTCGAGGTAGGGTTGGGGTACTTGCAATTGGGGCAGTCGGCAACTACACTTTCCGGCGGCGAAGCACAGCGCGTCAAGCTCTCGGCAGAACTGAGCAAGGTGGCGACGGGCCGTACCTTGTATTTGCTGGATGAACCCACTACGGGGTTGCATTTTGCAGATACACAGCGGCTGCTACAGGTACTGGAGAGCCTTCGCGATGCGGGGAATTCTGTGATCGTGATTGAGCACAATCTGGATGTGATCAAGTCTGCGGACCATATCATTGATTTGGGACCGGAAGGCGGCGAGGGTGGAGGTCACGTTGTGGCCGTGGGCACTCCCGAGGAGATCTCCCGGTGTGGGCGATCCTGGACGGGCCAGGCTCTGAAGGAAGTCTTTTGAATATGCGGTTTTGGATACTATTGATTGTTACGCTCCTCTCAGGGATCTGGGGCTGGGGACAGACGTCGACAACGTCGATTGTCGATGTCCGGCTCTCGCCCGGTCGCCTTGCGCTGGAGGATGGATTTGCTGCTGAGGCCGAAGCGGAGTTCAGAGCGTGTCTGCTTGAGGGTGAGCTCTCGGCCGCAGATACCGTTGCGGCTCGTGAATATCTTCTCCAGGCTCTGCTGGACCAGGGCAAGTGTGACGAGATGTTGGTACAGTTGGACACATTTGCCGCGGAGCAGGGGCTGACAGAGGATGCCGCCGCCTACTGGCGTGCGACGTCACTCTACGGACAGGAACAGTACGGCGCGTGCGCTGCGCTTCTGAGTCCGTTTGGGGAGACGTGGCCGGGGAGTCGCTGGAAGGCTGCGACGTTGCGCCTACTCGGCCTGTCGCGCCTCAAGAGCGGTGATGTCCAAGGGGCCATTGATGCGTTTGCTATGTTTGCCACGGAGTATCCCGAATCCCCAGAGCAGGCCATCAATCATCTGGATTGGGGCAAAGCCTTGATTTTTCACGGCTCACTGGGTGAAGCGCTAACGGTGCTTGCGCCTGTGATGACGGATGCA
The DNA here is from genome assembly GCA_018645275.1 of Verrucomicrobiota bacterium. Taxonomy (GTDB): domain Bacteria; phylum Verrucomicrobiota; class Kiritimatiellia; order UBA8416; family UBA8416; genus JABGOW01. The sequence goes on along the minus strand of JABGOW010000058.1, from coordinate 3,894 downwards.
GCGGGGGGACATCCGGCCTATGAAGCCCGCTATTGGGTTGGCAAGGCTCATCTCCAGCTTGGTGACGTCGAGACTGGGCGGGCGGTCCTGACCCCATTGGTCACGAATCCTGAGGTAGCGGAGGGGATACGAGTCAAGGCGGTGCTGGTTGTCGCCGACGGCCTTTCAGCATCCGGGGACACCGATGGTGCGGTTCAGCTTCTTGGAGATACACTTGCGGCGTCGCCAGGAGAAGCGCACCAGCGGGACCTGTCGCAGGCGCTGTGTAGTGCCTTGCTCAAGGGCGGACGGCTGGATGAAGCGATCCCACTGGTCAGGGCATATGTATCCAGCAACGCTGAAGCCGCGGCGTCTGCGTCCCTTCAGCTTCAGCTGGGGGAGGTGCTTCTTGATGCTGAACGTCATGATGAGGCCATTCTGGTTTATCAACAGTACTTGGAGACGTTTGCACGTGAGGGAGGCCAGGCGCATGCTCGCATGGGGCATGGTTGGGCGTTGGTGGGTGTGGGACGGTATGCCGAGGCGGCTGTTGCTTTCGAAAAGGCACACGATCTGTTCACGGTACCTGAGCAGCGAACCGAGAGTCTACTCAAAGTTGCGGACGCCCGTTTCCTGAACGCGCAGTTTCAGCATGCGCAGGAGCTCTACGAGCGGTTTCTGGAGGAGTTCCCTGGATCGCTGCATGGTGCTGAGGCCAAGTTCCAGCTGGCCGCGTGCCTTGAAGCCCTCGGGAAGCACGAGGAGACCGAGCGTGCCTTCGAGAGGGTTGTGGAGGAGCACCCGGATAGTCCCGAGGCCACAGAGGCACTCCTGCGCATCGGCGAGTTGCACCATGCCTTGAAGGAGTGGAAGGCCGCCGAAGCTGCCTTTGATCGCGTCATGCAGCGAGTGGAATCGGGGCCGTTGTTTGCGGCGGCTTTGCATGGCCGTGGCCTTGCTCGATATCAGCTGTGGTCACCGGATGCCCTCGCCGATTTTGAGCGGATTGGTGTCGAGTATTCATCCGATGATGTGGCCGCACACGCTCTGTTTATGCAAGCTATGTGTCTCTATCGTTTGGGGCGTGATGCGCAGGCCCTTGCCGTCTGCCACCGGTTTCTTGAACAGTATCCAGAATCGACGTGGGCACCGTCTGTACGCTTCTGGATCGGACGGTTCAGCTACAACACAGGGGACTATGTTGCGGCGGAAGCGGAGTTTCTCTCATTCGTGGAGCAGTATGCCAAACACGCGCTTGCGGACCGTGCAGTCTATCGGGCCGGTTTGGCAGCCGTGAAGCGCAAGGAATATGTGCGTGCAATTGAGCTCTTTGGTCGTCTTGCCAAGCAGTACCCCGAGTCTGAATGGCTGGCTGGTGCACGGTTTCATCAGGCTGATGCGATGTGTGAGCTTGGTAAGTTTGCCGGTGCCATTCTGGTTTTCGAGGAGGTCATTAACAACTACCCTGCAAGTGAGCTTGTGCCGCTAGCGTGGGGGCGGAAAGGGGACTGCCTGTTCACGCTTGGAGCGGAGGACCCCGCTCGGTACGAAGAGGCGATCCGCTCTTACCGTGTTGTCGCCCAGAGCCCGCAGGCCCGCCGAGATCACATCTGGCAGGCAGCCTACAAGATCGGTCGTACGCTTGAGAAGCTGGAGCGTGAAGATGAGGCCCAGGGGCACTTCTACACAAAGGTGATGGTGCCGTTCTTGGTGGCGAAGGCTGAAGGTGAGACGATTTCCGAGTCTGCGAAGACATGGTTTACTCGCGCGGCTCTTGGTGCCGCGGATATCGCGACTGCGCGCGGGGATTGGCGCAAGCTCGTTCGCATTCTGGACCGAATTTCCGAGGCTGAGGTGGCCATATCGGGCGAAGCAAGAGCTCGAATCAAGACGATAAAATCAGAGCATTGGTGGCTTTTCTACTGATGGGAGAACGATAATGATATCATTGGATGTATTGACGCTGGGCGGGCCCGTAATCTGGATTATCCTTGCGATTGGATGCCTCGCGTTTGGCGTTTTCGTTGAGCGCTCACTGAGCTTGCATCGGGCACGGATCCGGGTTGAGGATTTTCTGAAAGGGGTGATCAACATTCTTGGGCGCGAGAATATCCCCGAGGCGTTGACCATCTGTGAGGACACCCCCGGGCCAGTGGCGTATATCGTCAAAACGGCTATCCAGCATCGGCACGCTGAGAAAGAGGATCTCCTGCGCACGCTAGAGGATGCCAGTCAGGCTGAGATCTCTCGCATGGAACGTCGTCTTGTTGTGATCGCCAGCGTGGCTCAGTTGGCACCGATGTTGGGACTGCTTGGCACCATCCTGGGTATGGTCGAGGGCTTTCTCGCGATGCGTGCGCAGGCGCCACTTGTCCATTCCGGACATTTAATGGATAGCATTCTTACTGCGTTGACAACGACAGCCGCTGGTTTGATGGTGGCGATTCCCTGTTATGCCGCTTTCAATCTGCTGGTGATCAAGATTGACCGTATTGTTCTGGATGTGGAGCGCACGAGAACGGAGATTGTGGCGTACCTTACGGGGACGCGCGGGGCGGCGGGAGAGAGCCAGTGATCGCATCAGGGAGCAAGGCGAGCGGTTGGACCGCAGCCGAATTGCGAACGCGCTTCGTGCCGAAGAGTAGAATCCGAAGCGGGCTGGTCAGCATGTCGCCTTGGCTCGACCTTGTTCTGTTGCTCATCTTTTTCCTCGCTGCAGAGCCTCGCATCACACTGCGCCCCGGGGTTGTCGTTGATTTGCCGTCGGCTTCTTTCGATGAAGGGGTTGAGTCCGGGATGATTGCGACGGTGCTTGCTCTGAGTGGGCCCGGCGGCCCTTCTGAGATCGTCTTCTTTGATGATGAACCTTACGACGTCGAGGATGGGGACCGTCTGGGTGAACTGAAAACGGCTCTTGCCGACTATCGCAAAACCCACAGCGACACGGCGTTGACGCTTTATGCCGACCGCCGCGTTGCACATGGCACCGTTTCGGCTCTGATTCAGATGGCACGTTCTGTGGGCGTCGAGCGCGTGAACATGGGTACGCAGATGGATACACAATGATGCGGAGTGCGACAGAGATCACATGGGCTCGGACGGGGTGGCTCCACCGCTGGGTGGACTACGCGACCCTTCTGATCGCCTGTTGCTGGGTAGCCCTTTTGATGCTGTGGCCCGATATGCCGCAGACCGATGCGGCGGTCGTTCCTCGCCGACTTGGCATCGTGGTGGCGCAGGATGCCGGATTGCCGTCGAGCCAGACCTACCGCCGCCCTGATCTCTTTGCATTCTCGTCGGACCGTTCGTTCGTCTCGGCAGGGGAGGGGGAAGCCTTGTCCGTTGGTGTTGACTATGCACGCACGGGGGGGGCTCACGTTCTGCCGCGGCCCCGGCATGATGACGGTGTGCGGAAGCCTTCCAGCATGGTTGCCATGGCTGCGGAAGCCATACGGGAGGTTGGCGGCCACCGTTCCCCCGCGTTGTATGCGCCTTGGGATCTGCCAGCTCGCGTGGCAAGTTCCCCGGTCAGTGTATCTGTCTCTGCGGGGCTGGGGGATGCAACGCTTGTCTGGTCCGAAGCGGACCAGCTCCAGTTCTTTGGCGTTGAGCATGCTTGGGAGGTTGAACTTTCGCTTTCGATAACCGAAGATGGGCAGCCGGTGAGTGTTTTTCTTGAAACGAGCTGCGGAGATGCTGCGATGGACCGCGCCATTGTGGCTGCCGTGTCACGCCCGGACCATTGGCGGGACCTGTCACCCGGTCATGGTACCGTGTTGATCAGTTTTTCGCCGAACGCGCGGAATGGAGTTTTAGATGAAGATTAGAACAGCACAGTGGAGTACCGAGGGACGCTATCGAACCGTGGAGGGATTCCTGTCCCGGCCGGCCTTTGACTCGAAGGCAGAGGATGCT
>JABGOW010000060.1 GCA_018645275.1 Verrucomicrobiota bacterium | reverse complement strand
GCAGCTTATCGAACGAAGTAGGTCGTTTAAGTGTATCCGAGTAAGGGGAGCGACTAAGAACACGAGTAAGTGTTTTCCTGCATCGCAGCCCTATATTCTTCCCCATCTCAATGCCATTCACCCATTCAAAGTAGCGAAGATCCAGTTCTGCCTTCTCTATGCAATTACCTGACCACGAAGATGGTCCCCAGCGGAGGTCCCGGCACATCAAGAAGTCCATCGTACCGGACGAAGGCGAAGACAAACTCCGTGTCCTGGTCGCCCCAGGTGTACAGGTCGTACGTCTCCACGACGAAAGCACCGTCACCGCCGTTCGCGGCAGCATCATATGCCCAGGCGATCGCGTTGTCGTCTACGCCGTTGCCGTCGCCTGTCGCACCGTTCTCAATCAACTTTGCAACCGTGAGAAGCAGGATGCCGTCGCCGTCATCATGGTAGCCACCCGCGTCATCCGGGATCACGAGCTCGTACTGCCCCGTGCCCGCACGGGTCACACTGAACTCACCGCGTGACTCCTTCTTGGTCCCGTCGCTGCCGATCCAGCCACCGCACAGCCCTTCCGTGCTGTACGGCACATAGAGGAAGCTGACCTGTCCCTGTTCGTAAGTGTCGAAGTTTGCGCTTTCATCGAAGGCCGCAATGTGCCAGCTGTTGCTGCCTTCAATCGTGTCCAGACTGGGAACACCCGCCACGGCAACATTGTCGCCGTTTCTCCCGTCAACGACGAACAGCATGCCATCCGTTCGGGGATCGATGCCGTCCAGCGTCAGCAGGTATTCGCCCTCGTGAACACCGCCGGACACCGCATTGGAGACCGTCGACCCCGCTGGCAGGTTGCCGCTCCCATCGAACCCGGTGCCGGCCGCGTTGATATGCCCACCGATCCAGCCCAAGGTGTACGGGAACCAGCCGAAGCTGAAGTCGTAGTTGTCCTCATTACCAGTGTTTCCAGCAGATGTGAACGACGCGATCCACATCCCGCCGTTAAAGGAACTTCCCCCGGGCCAAGAGGAATTGCCTACCACGGCCACGCCACCGCGGTCGGTTCTGGATGTTAACTCGTTGCAGTTGGCGATGATAACGCCATTGCTCTGCAGAATTGGAACCGAGTCGCCCGGATACCCCAAAAAGAAGTCGCCCTCATTCCCGCCGCCAACCCAGAGGTTAGCGCCCGTTGTCTGGTTCGTGATCGAGGCGGTGGGTGTGCCGCTCCGCGGATTGACATCCACTCGTGCGGCCATCGGTGCCTGCAAGGCCACAAGACTGAGATTGTCATAATAGCCGTCGTTATTGGTTCCGGCATTCTTGGTGCTGATCAGGCGAACACGAATGGTGGTCGTGTTCGCCGGTGCAAGCGTCGTGTTCTCTCGGTAGAGCCAGGCTTGACTACTTGTCAGGTCGCCGGTGTCATAACTGCTCAGAACGCCTCCACCTGAGTCTCTGTATTCCACAACAACCCGAGCCATATCATCGCTGCCCCAGCCAGCCAGGTAGCCGGCAAACGTGAACAACTGATGCCCCAAGCCGATGGCAGCGGAATAGGCGGAGACGTCTATGTCCTGGTAGAGCTCAGCGGTAGCATTCGTGCCCGCAGAAAAATAGGCTGAGCCGTCCACAGGGGAGGGGGCAGAAGACCGCTGAGCCCACCCGTCAGTGACCTTTGTCCAACCATTCTCGTCGAATGGCGATAGCTCGCCGCTGCCGTTGACCAGGAGATCTGCACTTGCCTGAGCGACTGACGCCAGGCACAAAACGACGACAACAGCCGCTACTTTCAAAGCTCCAACTCTCAAACCACTCGCAACTGTCATCCTTATCTTCCTTTCACTTCGATACCGATATTGCAAAACGCCATGGGCCATTCTTAAAACCACGCCGCTATCTGAATATAAAGAGGGTGCCCTGGGCCTTGCGGGGGGGGCCTGACTGGAACACCTGGAGCAACTCCCCATGGGAGAGCGCACGGCGCCAGATAGCCACGTCATCCACGCTGCCCGAGAACCAGTTGTTGCCAGCCATGCCGTTCCCGCCAAATACTGCATGCTGGCCGGCCTTGACCCACTGGGTCAGGCCCACGCCACTGCCACTATTCCCGATGTGAACATCCTTGAGCTTGCCGTCCAGGTAAATGGATGCTTGTCCGGATACAGCTGCGATATCGCCATTGTAGATGCCGACAACATGATGCCATTGGCCTGTCGATAGATGCGATTCGTTAATGCCGGGGCGAGCCGCATTGCCGCTGGTGTCCGCCACCTTGAAACGCAGTTCACTGTTGCCCTTGTCCTGGTACAGAACATAGGCGTCCTCCTGGGAGTCATAGATTCCCGCGTACGACTTCGACATAGCGGAAGGCTTTGCGTCCATGTTCACCCAGCAGGAGATTGTGAGTGCATTGGTTTCGATATCGAGACTGGTGCTTTGTGGAATCTCCACAAAGTCGTCGACTCCGTCCAGGCGTAGCGCACCGTTGAATCTAGCCTGCGCCCCGCTTGTCCAGCTGGGCGTTGAATCGAACCCCTGAAGCGTTCCCGGGTTGCGCCCCTCAAGATCGGTCGCATGGGTGGTCGCGCTGTCTCGCAAGCCATCATCAAACTTCCAGTATGAAACCAACCCCTCGGCAAACGCTTCATCGGACGACGGCTGATCATCAGTCAGGTACTGGACGAGTCCGGGGTCATCGGAGACAATACCGTCGACAGCCATGTCTACATACGTCTGGACATCGGCGCCATTGGCCGTCCAGACAAAGATCTCTGCCCCCAAAGAACGTACCATGTTTATCTCGGCCGTTGAGATATCGTTCTTGTTCCATGATACCGCATTCGCACCTGTCGCCAGTATGGTCGTTACTTTGCTGGATGTCAGGGCTCCGCTGCCCAGAGCTCCCAACGGTATAGACGGGTCAAGGGCATGTACGTCCGCGAGAAAGTCCCAATCAAAGCTGATTACCACAACATTGGTGGCGACGCCCAGGTTTTGAAGAGCGCTCACATACTCTGCTGCCGTACCGGCTTTTCGTTCAATCATCGGGGTCGCATGCTGCAGAATGCTCAAGACGGCTTCATCGAAAGTGGGTATCTCCACTCCTGCAAAATGGCTGGAGAACCACGACCCTGCATCCAGTGCCTTCAATTGGGCGAGCGTCAGGGCGCTGACATTGCCGGTGCCATCCGTGGTGCGATCAACGGTTGTGTCGTGCATAACGACCAGGTGTCCATCCGACGAGACGCGAACGTCAATTTCGAGCATGTCACATTTGTTAGAGACCGCATCAATAGCGGCCAGGGTATTCTCAGGCGCATAGACGGCGCCTGCCCGGTGGGCAATGGCACTGCTCTTGATCGCGACAGCCTGGCTGAAGCAGAGGTTGTCGATGGCGCCGCGATACGGTTTAGCTCCTCCGGTGCTGAACGCGACGACATAGTCCGTGCCGTTACCTCCCGTGAAATCGAACGTTACGGTTTCGGTTGCCGGCGATCCATCGCCGTTCAGGGCGGCCGTGGTATGAGTGAAGACCTGCGATCCACCAACCTCCGTGATCGTGATGGTCCAACTGAAAGGAGCTCCCGTGTGGTCACTGGCGTGGCCGATCCGCAGGGAGTTCAGCTGCAGGCTGTACCCAGAGTCGACGCTAAAGGTGATCGTTGCCCCGGTATCAGCGTCCATCTGCCCTATGTCCGTAGTCGTTGTGTTATTGACGGGATCAACGGTATCGAACGAGCTGCCCGGACCTTTGCCGTGGGCATCCCAAACACCGCTCCAGGTCAGGCCGATGTTCGGCGTTCCACCGTCCATGGCCAGGACGCCCGTGGTGTCCTCGGAGATATTGCTGCCATACGAAGATGGCAACGTGTTGTTGTTTGCCTGTCCCGTCTCAAACGTCAGGATCGTGGTGTTGTCGGCCTCGACCTCGGTGTCCAGTTCGATCGAGTCAAAATAGCCGTCGTTGTTGGTTCCAGCATTGCGTGCGGCAATCAACCGAACCTGGACCTGGCGCGTACCGGCGGGCGCAAATTGGGAGTGCGTCAGTTGCTGCCACGTTGGGGCCTCGTCATAGGGGTTGTAAATAGCGCCTGAATCCCAGGAGTCCAGAACAACACCTGATGCGTCCTCATATTCAACGATAATTTGTGAGGTGTCGCCAGGATCCCTCCAGCCGCTCACGTATCCAGAAAAATCAAACCGCTGAATGCCGGCATCGATAGTGGACGCATAAGCTGAGACATCCACGGTCTGGGCTAACTCATGGTCGGCTCCGGCCCCGGGCATGAAGTAATACGATCCGGCCTGAGCCGAGGGAGAGGCGGAGCGCTGCGTCCAAGTCGTCCCAACGACTTCAGTCCAGCCCGGGATTTCACCGCCATCGAGAGCAAGGTCATTACTCCCGTTGGTGAGCAAAGATGCCTGCGCGACCGACGCCAGGCACACAACGGCCACGACGGTACGCAACGTCAAACCTCCAATCACCCAACCACTCGCAACTGCCATCCTGTTCCTCATGCTTCACTACAGCCGCGTCAGGACGGCGTGTTATTGGGGACGTTGAAATACCTGCGACTACCTGAATCTAAAGATGGTAGCCTGCGGCACAGATTGACTGAAGCACAGGTTGTCGATGGCTCCAACCGTCTGTTGTGCACCCGTGGTTGCAAATGTCAGGACATAGTCCACACCGAAATCTCCCGTGAAATCGAATGTCACGGTTTCAGTTGTTGGAGATCCAGCACCATCCAGATTTGCCGTGGTATGGCTGAAAACCTGCGGTCCACCATCCTCCGTGATCGTGATGGTCCAGCTGAAAGGGTCCGATGTTTGATCACTCGCGTGGCCGATCAATAGGGAGTTGAGGGCTAACCGATACCCCGCGTCGACGCTGAAGGTGACGTTTGCCGCTGTCTTGTGGTCCATCTGCCCCACATCGGTGGTTGTTGTGTTGATGTCGGGGTCGACCGTATCAAACGCATGCGCACCACTGGTACTCCTGCCATGGGCATCCCAAACACTGCTCCAGGTCAGGTCGATGTTCGGCGTTCCACCGAATGGCGCAGTAACGCCCGTCGTGTCCCCGGAGATGTTGCTGCCATATGAGGATGGCAGCGTGTTGTTGTTTGCCTGCCCCGTCTCAAACGTCAAGATCGTGGTGTCATCGGCCACAACCTGGCTAAAGCTCAGGTTGTCGATCGCGCCAGCCCCGTGGTCGGCGCCGCCGTCATCGAACTTGAGCACATAATCGGTGCCCTCCTCGCCAAGAAAGTCGAACGTTACCAACTCCGTGTCGCTGGCACCCATTATGGCCGTGGTGTGGCTGAAAACTTCTGCCCCGCCAGCTTCCGAAATGCTGATCGTCCAGGCGTTCGGACCTTCACTCATATTGCTCGCATGACCGATCACAAGGGAGTTGATTCGGAGACGGTATCCTGCCGCCACGGCAAAAGTAACCGTCGGATCTGCCACACCGCCATTGAGAGCCAACTGGAGTACATCGACGAATGCCCCGGCACTCCCGGGATCGATGGCATCGAAAAAGTCTGTGCCGTTGACCACGAGGACATTGGGCGATGGTGCCCAGGTCAGCGCGATATCGGGCGTGCCGCCGCCCGATACCAGTGCGCCCGCGCTGGCGGCGGAGAGGTTGCTGCCAAAGTCAGTCAACAGGTCAGTATTGTCAATGTCTCCGGTGTCAAACGTCAGGATCGTGGTGTTGTCGTCCTCGACCTGGGTGGTCAGTACGAGCGAGTCAAAATATCCATCGTTGTTGGTGCCGTTATTGCGTACGGAAATCAACCGAATCTGGACTTGGCGCGTGCCGACAGGTGCGAACTGGGAATGCGTATACAAATGCCAAATCTGTGTGCTGGTATGGGGGCCTGAATCATAGGAACCCAGAACGCTGGCTCCCGCGTCTTCAAATTCGAGTATGAATCGACCGGTGTCCTGAGTCTGATAACCAGCAATGTAACCCGAAAAGTCAAACCGCTGAATCCCGGCGTCAATATTGCTGGCATAAGTGGAGAGGTCGATGGTCTGGGTCAGCTCATGGTTTGCTCCGGCTCCGGGGTTAAAGTAATGCGACCCGGCCTGAGGCGAGGGATTGGCGGAGCGCTGCGTCCAAGTATCCCCAACGACTTCGGTCCAGCCCGGGATTTCACCGCCGACCAAGTCCTCGTCATTGCCCTCGTTGAGGAGCAAGGAAGTAAGAATGGTCTGTCCAGCCACTCCCAGGTCGTAGAGTTCGGTCACTTCCGTAGTGGTTAGTGCGCGGTCCCAAACAGCAAATTCATCGATCATGCCATCCCAGTGCCGGTCGTCACTGGCACTGGCGCGAGCGTCGCCGATATTAATCCCGGTGAAGTTCATAGCAGAAGTAAGAGCGGTGCCTGATGCCGCGGGTGTTGTAACGCCGTCTATATAAACATCTAACGTCGTGGTGGTCCCGTCGCTTGTAAACACCTGAACCACGTGTTGCCACTGTTCGTGCGTAATCGCGATGTCAGGAGAAAGCT
>JABGOW010000545.1 GCA_018645275.1 Verrucomicrobiota bacterium | reverse complement strand
CAGAACCGTTAGCAGGCGGAAACCCCATCCCCGCAACTCGGGCGGAACAATCTGGTCGCCTCCCGGGAAACCACCGAACCCGCGCTCCAGGGTCATCGCAAGGACGAATCCCTGAACCACACAGATCACCAAGGTAAGATAGCGCGTGTACTGCGTAATCTTGGCGCGCCCCGTGTCACCTTCGCGTGCCAGACGCTCAAGCTGCGGAATCACGGCCGTCATGAGCTGAATAATGATTGAGGCACTGATATAGGGCATAATGCCCAACGCGCCAACGGCACAGCGGCCCAAGGCACCACCACTAAACATATCCAGAAAACCCATGACGCCGCCACCGGCGTTCTTGGCAATACTGTCGATCACCATCTGCAAGGCTACAGCATTGACGCCCGGAGACGGCACGGTAGCAATGAGTCGACAGATAAAGATGAGTCCCAGCGTAAAGAGAATCCGCTGACGTAGCTCAGGAATCTTGAAGGCATTTGCGATGGCAGAGAACATCGTACTTAGACAACCTCACAGGCCCCGCCGGCCGCTTCGATTTTTTCACGTGCGGTGGCGCTGAATGCGTTCGCCTTCACCGTGAGTTTCTTGGAGATTTCCCCGCGACCGAGGACCTTGATGCCATCGTACTGCCCATTGGCCAGACCAGCGCCCTTCAGGGCTTCGATCGTAACCTCTGCGCCGTCCTCAAAGCAGTCCAGGTTGCAGAGATTGACACCGATGTACTCCTTGCGACAGGGATTCTTGAATCCACGCTTCGGAATCCGGCGGATCAAAGGCATCTGACCACCCTCAAAAGCGAGTTTGTGCTTGTTTCCCTTACGCGCCATCTGACCCTTGTGGCCCTTGCCACTGGTCTTGCCGAGGCCCGAAGCCATGCCACGACCCAAGCGCTTGCGCCGGTGACGGGCTCCCTCTGTATTCGTCAATGAGTGCAGGTTCATAATCCAGACCTTCTATGGAAATACTTCGTTTCTACTATGCGCTGAGACGCACTTTCGCAATTTCTTCCTTGGAGCGCAACTGATTCAGCGCGGCGATCGTGGCCTTGACCACGTTCACCTTGTTATTGCTACCAAGGGACTTAGCAAGCACGTCGCGATATCCGGCTACCTCGAGGACAGCACGCACACCACCACCGGCAATAACCCCTGTACCGGGTGCGGCGGGGCGTAGAAGGACACGTCCTCCACTGAACTCTCCGATCGCCTCATGCGGGATCGTGCGCTCACGCATCGTGACAGGGAACATGCTCTTGCGGGCAATTTCTCCGCCCTTCTTGATGGCATCCGCAACTTCATTCGCCTTACCGAAGCCGTATCCCATCAGGCCTTCACGGTTGCCCACCACCACAATGGCGCTGAAGCTGAACCGACGACCACCCTTAACCACCTTTGAGCAGCGATTGACAAAAACTACGCGCTCTTCAATATCGGACTTAGGTCCCGAATCTTGGTCCTTAAATCTCACTTCGCCTCCTTCGTATTCCTAAGCCCGGCTTCAATAGCGCCTTCAACAACGGCCTTTACGCGGCCATGATAGCGGAAACCACCGCGGTCCACGACAAACTGGGAAACGCCCTTCTCCTTGGCGGCTTCGCCAGCGCGCTTTCCAACCTGCGTTGCTGCATCAAGGTTGTTGTCCGCATCCTTCACAGAGCTCGCGGACGCAAGTGTGCATCCGGTATCATCGTCGATAAGTTGCACATACATGTGCTTATTGGAAACCATGACAGCCATGCGCGGACAAGCGGCCGTACCGCTGATCTTCTTGCGAATGCGCTGGTGCCGACTGGCACGGTAATCTTTTCGTGTCTTCGCTTTCATGCTACGTCCTTGCTCGTCCCATTCCCTGAAAAACTGAAAACGCCTTACTAGGCAACTGTCTTGCCTTCCTTGCGGCGAACATGCTCACCCTTGTACCGCACGCCTTTGCCCTTATAGGGCTCAGCCGGATAGAAGGAGCGGATCCGCGAGGCAACCTCGCCCACCTGCTGCTTGTCTGCTCCGGATACGACGACGGCGGTGTTGTTGTTCACCGTGACATCAACGGTATCTGGAACCGTATACTCAACTGGAGACGCAAATCCCAGTGACAGACTCAACGTACTGCCCTGTAGCGCCGCCTTGAAACCAACGCCTTGAATCTCAAGCTCTTTCGAGTAGCCGTTGTTCACACCCTCAATCATGTTGGCGATCAAGCTGCGGGACAACCCGTGATAGGCTTTCTGATCATCGCTGCTACGCGCTACGTTAAGCGTGCTTCCCTCAAGGTCTGCACTGATGCCTTCCGGCAAATCCAGCGCAAGCTCCCCTTTGCCGCCCTTGGCGGTCACGTGGGAGCCCTCGACGGCAATCGTTACCCCTGCGGGCACGTCTATGGGCATTTCTCCAATTCTCGACATGACTCAATATCTCCAATCACCAAATGGTGCAAAGCACTTCACCGCCAACGTGCTTCTCTCTTGCCTCTTTGTCAGACAGAATTCCTGAGGACGTGCTCAGGATGGCGACCCCAAGCCCACCGAGTACGCGCGGGATATCAGCTGCCCCACAGTACTTCCGAAGTCCTGATTTGCTGTAGCGCTGTAGGCCACGAATGGATGGCTCGTAGCCATCCATATACTTCAAGTAGACCGTAAGCGTCTTCTTCAGACCGCCCTCGACTACAAAGTCTTTAACGAAACCTTCCGATTTCATTACACGGGCAATCTCGCCCTTCATTTTCGAATGTGGCATCGAGACCTTCTTGTGTCCCACTGCTACCGCATTGCGAATGCATGTCAACATATCCGCCAAAGGATCCGCCAAACTCATCTCAGCTCCTCGTTACCAACTGGCCTTGATGACACCCGGGATCTGTCCCGATGATGCCAATTCTCTGAAACAGATACGGCAGAGCTGGAACCGCCGCATGAACGCCCGGGGTCGGCCACACTGCCGACAACGGTGATACGCACGAGCCTGGAACTTCGGTGCCCGAGCCGCTTTCGCTATAAGTGATGTCTTAGCCAATGACTTTCCTCCGTTAATTTGTTGCGAACGGCATACCCATCAGCGTCAACAGCTCGCGGGCGTCGTCGGCACTCTTTGCCGTAGTTACAATCGTAATATTCATGCCCTGCACTGCCCCGGTGTGATTCGGGTCAATTTCGGGAAAGATCGTCTGCTCCTTAAGGCCGAGCGTGTAGTTGCCCTGGCCGTCAAAGCCGGTCGCCGAAACGCCACGAAAGTCACGAATACGGGGCAACGCTGCATTGATCAGGCGATCCAGAAAGTCATACATGCGGTTGTGCCGTAGCGTCACCTTCGCACCAATGCTCATGCCTTCACGCAACTTGAAGTTCGAAATGCTCTTGCGAGCCTTCGTGACCTGGGCTTTCTGACCCGTGATCGTGGCCAGCTCTTCAGTGAGCTGCTTCAAGGTGTCTTTGTCCACCGCACCCGTTCCCATGTTCACGACCACCTTGGCCACGCGCGGAACAGTCAGAGGATTCGTGAGCGACAGCTTTTCCTTAAGCGCCGGCACGACCTCATCTTTATACTTTTCTTTCATCGTCGACATTGCAGCCCTCAGTTATCAGTCAAAGACGTGACTGGACGCCTTGCTCTTGCGAATCGGTTTATCGCCATCCTTGGCGCGACTCACACGTACGCCCTTCTTGGCTTGCGGATCATATGGCATCAGATTCGAAAGCGCGATCGGCGCCTCCTGATCAATAATGCCGCCTTGCGGATTGTCCTGCGAACGACGCACCGTCTTCTTCTTCAGATTGATGCCTTCTACAATGGCACGCCCTTTTTCGCTATCCACGAAAAGCACTTTGCCCGTGCGTCCGGCACTCACTCCGGAGATTGCGACGACATCGTCGCCCTTCTTGATTCTTTTGATACTCACCTAGAACCCTCTACCGTTGAATGCCTACAACACCTCTGGCGCCAAGGACACAATCTTCATATAGTTCTTCTCACGCAACTCGCGAGCCACCGGCCCGAAAATGCGAGAGCCCATTGGATTCTGATTGGCATCAATCAAGACCACTGCATTGTTGTCAAAGCGCAGCGTCGATCCATCCGGCCGCTGAAGCGGGTGCTTCGTACGTACGATCAGGGCTGTGTGAACCTGCCCCTTCTTGACCACACCATTTGGTTGCGCCTCTTTGACTGACACCTTGATTACATCGCCGACATAGGCATAGCGCTTGCGCTGCCCCAGAACCCGAAAACAACAAACGCGCTTCGCGCCGGTGTTGTCTGCGACCATCAAATCCGCTTCTTCGGCTATCATCTCTTTACCTCTATCAAGCGCCTAAGCACGCTTCTCTTCAACCTGTACAAGGCGCCAGCGCTTCAGTTTGCTCATGGGACGAGCCTCACTGATAACGACTCTGTCGCCTACATTTGCCTCGTTCGCCTCGTCGTGGGCATGAAACTTCTTTGCCTGACGGACGATCTTCCCGTACAGCGGATGCGGCTTGCGCGTTTCCACCTGGACGACAATCGACTTGTCGCCGCTGCGGCTCACTACCGTGCCATTGCGCGTCTTACGGCTACCGCGCTCTTTCGTGCCGAGTTCAACCATGGTTTTCTACGCCTTCCCGTTCCAATTCTCTCATAACCGTCTTGATCCGAGCCACTTCACGGCGGAGCACACGCGCTTTCAGCGGCTGCTCTGTGCCATCTCCCGTGTCTACCCGAACCTGAAGGTCGAAGAGTGCCTGACGTGTCTCATCGTACGCCTCCTGCAATTCCTCGGCCGTCTTTTCTCTTAGCTGCGTTGCTTTCATCGTCATTTTCCTAAGCTACTGCTCTAGCCCTCGCCCCGCTTCACAAGGCGAGTCCGAACCCCCAGCTTGGCATCGGCCAAACGGAGCGCTGAACGGGCGACATTCTCGGGAACACCAGCGACCTCAAAAAGCACGCGGCCTGGCTTCACGACGGCAACCCAATACTCGGGATTGCCCTTTCCCTTACCCATACGAACTTCGATGGGCTTCTGCGTGATCGGCTTGTCCGGAAAAATCCGAATCCAGAGCTTGCCCTTACGTTTCATATGGCGGTTGATCGCCACACGGCACGACTCAATCTGCGTTGCTTTGATCCAGCCACGACCCATACATTTCAGGCCGTACTCACCAAACGCGACTTTTGTTCCGGCCTTGGAAGATCCCTTCCGACAGCCCTTCATCACCTTGCGGTGCTTGACTCTCTTAGGCATAAGTGGCATTGCGTTTCGCCCCTCTCTGACCCGCCGCCGGGTCTTCGTCCTTCTTGCACACCCATACCTTCACACCAATCAATCCCGCCGTCGTGTTCGCCTCGGTGAACCCGTAGTCGATATTGGCGCGAAGCGTGTGCAGCGGAATCTTGCCTTCTTTGTACCACTCCGTGCGGGCCAGTTCAGAACCACCCAGTCGGCCGGCAGCACGAATCTTGATTCCCTCAACCCCCAAGTCCATGGCCATCTTCATCGCACGTTTCATCGCACGACGGAAAGACACCCGACGAACCATCTGCATCGCAATGTTCTCAGCAACAAGCTGCGCGTTGGCATCCGGGTCACGGATCTCTTTGATCTCAATGTAGACCTCTTTGCCCGTCTTCTTCGCAATCTGCGAGCGGATCTTCTCGATATCCTGCCCCTTACGCCCGATCACAATTCCCGGACGTGCCGTATGAATGCTGATGCGAACCCGGTTGGCGTAGCGCTCGATGTCAACACGAGCCACTGCAGCGGCTTCAAGACGCTTCTTGATCAACGTTCTGATCTCGAGATCTTCATTCAGCATATTGCCGAAGTTCTTCTTTCCCGAGAACCATCGCGAACGCCAATCCTTGTTGACGGCGACTCTCAGTCCAATTGGATTTACTTTTTGTCCCAAAGCTGGATCCTCCTAAAAGCGTAGCAGCGTGAAAAGCCTGCGTTTGTATATGTTTATTTGTCGTCCGTCAAAACAATCTTGATGTGACACGTCTTCTTCACGATGTGCCTCACCATCCCACGAGCCCGCGGCCAATAGCGCTTCATCCGCGGCCCTTCATCAATAACAGCTTCCTTCACCCGCAGATCATCCACGGCGAGGTCCGCGTTGCTCTCCGCATTCGCGATCGCAGACTTCAGTGTTTTGCCAAGCTGAAATGCAGCTTTGCGTTCACTAATGGTCGTTATCCGCAGCGCCTCTGCAACCGGCTTTCCCTGAATCTCGCGCGCCAAATCACGCGCTTTCGTCGGGGACATGCGAGCCCGCTTCGTTATGGCTAATACATCCATTTGTAAATCTCCCAACTCAACCCGAAATTACTTAAGGGAAATGGCCTTGTCAGTGTGCGAGCCATGGCGACGGAACGCGCGCGTCGGTGCAAATTCACCCAAGCGGTGCCCAACCATGTTCTCAGTAATGAATACGGGAATGTGCTGTTTGCCGTTGTGTATGCCCATGGTGTGGCCCACAAACTCCGGCATGATCATCGAACGACGCGACCACGTTCTGATGGGGCGACGATCGCCTG
>JABGOW010000036.1 GCA_018645275.1 Verrucomicrobiota bacterium | reverse complement strand
CGTTCGCCCTTCTCGGTGTCGGGGCCGCTGACGCAGGTCTTCAACCTGGGAGTACTGGCACAACGCTTTGGTGAAACGCTGACATTCGATCGCAAAACAAAAACCATCACCAACCATACGGGAGCCCAGGCGCTGCTTGATCCAACTCCGCGCAAGGGTTGGGAAGAATTCTACAGGCTGTAAGACTGTGAAACATCATACACTGAGTATCCTGTTCGCGTCGCATCCTGTTGCAAGACCACCACGACCCGGTATGGTATCGCAACGTATGGATTAAGGACTTGGGACGATAGGAAACAGCCCCTTGCGAGGTGTCATTTTATTATTGTCAACGCTGTGGATCAACGTATGCTTCATCCGTGTGCCCGAGCATTGTGAGTTCGATGTGTGTTAAGGGCTCAGGTGCGGTTCACCGTGCCTTTCAACTGATGAGGATGGCTGTCTTCCATGGTAGTTCGTGACCTGTTTGTGAGGGAGTTGCGCTATCGGCCCGGTGGGTTTCTGCTCGGGTTGGTGGCGGTGACTGCCGTGGCGGCGAGTATCGTTGGGGCTCGCGGGTTCCTCGCAGGACACGACGCTGACACGGTAGCCCTGGTCGTGGCGCTGGAGGAACGCGCGGCGGACCGCATGGCTCAGATGCGCGATGATGCGCGCGTCTTCTCGAAAAGCCTGGGATTCAACATCCTGCTACTGCCAGAGGAGCAGGACTCCGGTGCTCTCTATGCCGAGAACCGGAGTACGCACTTCTTCACCCGCGCGCAGGTGGCTGCCCTGGGCCGAGCCAAGTTTGCCACGCTTAATCACCTGCTTCCCATGCTACGCCATCGGGTACGGTGGGAAACGTACGGTGGCGATGTTGTTCTGGTGGGTGTTGAAGGTGAGATCTATATCAAGTCACCGTCTTTCCAGAAGCCGATTGAAGCGCGTATTGAGCAGGGCACCGCTCATGTGGGTGATGCACTCGCCCAGCGGTTAGCGCTGAATCCGGGGGACCGGTTCACGCTTCTGGGGGAGACCTTTACGGTAGGGCGTATTCAACCGCAGAGCGCCAGTGTGGATGATATTACGCTTCTGATGAACCTTGCCGATGTCCAGCGGCTGAGTGGATATGCCGACAAGGTGACGGGGATCCTAGCTTTGAGCTGCAATTGTGCGGCAGGTGATCTGGATCCGATCCGTCAGGAAGTCGGGCGGGTTCTGTCGGGCGTGCAGATCGTCGAGTTTGCCGTACGGGCGCGGGCCCGGCAGCGCGCACGGGATGCGATTGCTGAGAGCACGCGGGCGGAGATGGAGGATCTGAAGGCCAGCCGGACGGCGCTGCGGGCGCAGGTGGGCCACTTCGCGACGTTGCTCGTGTCACTGGTGGTGACGGGGGCTGTTGTCTTTCTTGCGGTACTGACGTCGCTGGGCGTCCGCGAACGACGTGTGGAAATGGCAATGCTGCGCGCGCTGGGGGTCGGTTCGGGCGCTGTGGTAGGCCTGGTGCTGGCGCGGAGCGCGCTTACGGGTGTCGCCGGAGGTGTTCTAGGCTGCGGGGTGGGTTGGATGGCGGTACGCCTGATGGCCGGATCGGCGATCGTAGTGACCACGGGGTTCATGCTGACTGTCGTGGGTGCGGCGCTACTGGTGGCCCTCTTTGCTTCGGCCTGGCCGGCGTGGCGCGCCGCGCGAACCGACCCGGCGTTGATTTTGAACCAGGAGTGACTTGGGGATGATTGAAGTATGTGACATAGCGAAGGCGTACCGGGTGCGGGGGGAGTCGCTGGCGGTCTTGCGAGGCACGTCGGCGACGATTGAAGCCGGGGCATTTGCGGCAATCTGTGGAGCGAGCGGATGTGGCAAGAGTACGCTGTTGCTGATCCTGGGGGGACTCTTGCAGCCTGACTGCGGAGAGGTTACCGTAGCTGGCGAGGCCCTCTATGCGCTGTCGCCGGAGCGCCGCGCTCTGACTAGGGCGCAAGTGATGGGGTACGTATTCCAGCGCTTCCATCTCATTCCCTACCTGACGGTAGAGGAGAATATTCGTGCGGCGGCCATTGCGCTAAGCCGGTCGGATGACCCCGCTCGGGTTGAGGAACTGATGCAGCACTTCCAGATCGAGAACCGGCGGCACCATCTGCCGGGCGAGCTGAGTGTGGGGGAGCAGCAGCGCACCGCCCTGGCGCGTTCACTCTATAATCGTCCCAAGGTCTTGTTGGCCGATGAACCAACGGGTAATCTTGATCCAGAGAATGAAGAAATCGTCCTGAAAGCCTTTGATGAATTTACGGAGGCAGGCGGGACGGTCGTCATGGTGACGCACCATCCCGACGCGGCACAGCGCGCAGATAAGCGCTGGTGGATTAGGGATGGAATGTTGGTTGAGGAGCAGAATTGATGACATGTTTTGAACTTCGGGTTTCAGGGGGTATCGCGTTGCTATTCGCCGCAGGGGTGGCGCAGGCCTGCACCGTGCCGGTGTTCCGGTATGGGTTGGAGCGGTGGTCCCCGGATGCACATGTGATGACGGTGACGTCGAACGCCGCACCGGGAGAGGTGTTCACGGCAGATCCAGGACATGCCAACCTTTGGGTAGAGCGTGCTCGGGGTGCGCAGGATGTGCCGGTGAAGGTTTCGTTTCCGCGCTCTGATATTGCCTGGTACGAAGGGGAGTGGGATGACGGACTTCCGGCTCGCCTTGCTGATTCTCCGCTACGTCGCCGCATTGCCCATGAGCTTCTGACCGGTACGACCGCAGCCTTCGTGATGCTTGAGTCTTCGAACCGTGCCACAAACGAGGCTGTGCACGCGATGCTTGTAGAGCGTCTTGATGCGCTCGTTCAGGAGATTGAGCTCGAAGAGGAGCCCGACTACGAGGATGAGGCCGCAGACTGGAGCGGCCCCGGTTCGGGAGGGGATCTCTCCCGCATCCCTCTCAGAGTGGAGTTTCCTCTGCATAAGCTCGCGAGAGAGAATGCTGCGGAGCAATTCCTGATCCAGCAGTTTGAGGCAGTGAATCCCCTGTTGAAAGATGCTGCAGAAGTGGCGATTGGGGTTGTGTTTGGCCGGGGGCGCATGATCCTGCTCGCTGGGAACGAGGTGACCCCGGATATTATCGATGAGATTTGCTGGTTTCTATGCAGCGCCTGTTCCTGCCGGGTCAAGGCCCTGAACCCCGGGGTGGATTTGCTCATGGCCGCCAACTGGAATGAGGCGACGTTTGCCTATCCTGAAGCGGTGGTTACGGTGCTCCCGGATGGAACGGAGTTTAGCCTGGGCGGAACGGGAACGCTCCATATTGCTGCGGAAACGATTTCGGTGACAACGGTAGAGGCGCCGGTTGAAGGCGAGCCGGCAACGGCCCCGACTAAGGGTAGCACTCGGCAGGGGATTGTGTTGGGGGTAGTGGTCCTCTCAGTCGTGGGCCTGGTGTTGCTGCTTCTAAAGGGAGGGCGCGCGTGATGTGCGCAGCCAAGAGGCGTATCCGTCGATTTGCGCATACGACCACGGCTGTGGGCGGCGGTGCAACGGTACTGTTGGCCGTGTTGCTGGTGCTACTCCTGCGCCCCGACCGTCCTGCCTCTGGCTCCAACGGAAGCCTCATGCTATTTTGTGCGGCTGGCATGCGAGCCCCCATTGAGGCCATCTGCGCAGACTTTGAACGGGAGTGCGGCGTGCACGTCGACATTCAGTATGGGGGGTCGAACACGCTGCTGAACCAGCTCCAGGTCTCGCACGCCGCAGACCTCTACCTGGCAGCGGATGACGCCTATCTCGCAATTGCCCGTGAAAAGGGCCTGATTCGGGAGCGTTTACCCATCGCGGAGATGGAGCCTGTGATCGTGGTCCCGAAGGGGAATCCAGGTGGAATTACCGGAATTGGGGATCTGCTCCGCCCCAAAGTGCGGGTGGCACTGGGGAATCCGGACCAGGCAGCCATCGGCAAAGCCACGCGCAAAGCGTTGCGCGCCTCGGGACAATGGCACGCCCTGGAGCAGCATGTTACGGCTTCGGGGGTCTTCAAGCCGACGGTGCCCGATGTCGCCAACTCGGTGGCCATTGGTAGTGTTGATGCCGGCATCGTGTGGTCGGCAACGGCTGCGCAATATGAAGCGCTTGACGCCATTCCTGTGTCAGAACTGCAGAAGGGCGCGAGCCAAATCACGATTGGCATCACATCGTGGGCGCAACCGGCGGCTGCGGCTCTCAACTTCGCGCGTTTCGTCGCAGGCGGTAACAGGGGGTTGCCAATATTTGCGGGACTGGGATACGAGCCCGTGGATGGGGACCCATGGCGGGCACACCCGGAGTTAACGTTCTTTGCCGGGTCGGTCAACCGCCGTGCGCTTGAGCCCGTGATTCAGCGGTTTGAAGTTCGGGAAGGGGTGCGCATCAACACGGTCTACAACGGATGCGGCATTCTGACGGCGCAGATGAAGACGATTCGTGACAACAGGGATCCGGGCTTCCCTGATGTCTACATGGCTTGTGACGTCTACTACCTCGATACCGTGGCCGAACTGTTCGGCGAGGGTACACGCCTGTCGGAGACAGACATTGTGATCGCGGTTGCCAAAGGGAACCCTAAGGGCATTCACAGCTTGGCCGACTTGGCCCGGCCGGGTGTCCGCGTGGCGATCGGCCAACCGGAGCAATGCACGATCGGAGTCTTGACCCGCCGGCTGCTCGAATCGGTCGAGCTCTATCAGAAACTGCTCGAGGAGAACGTCGTGACCCAGACGGCCAGCTCGGCCATGCTGGTGCCGGCGGTTGCCACGGGAGCGGCGGACGCAACGCTGGCCTACCGAACGGACACGCTGTCCGAAACGGCGCGTATTGACGCGGTGTCGATCAATAGACCCCTCGCGAAGGCCGTACAGCCGTTTGCGGTTGCGCGGGCCACCGAGTATCGTCAGCTTTCCGAGCGGCTGTTTCTTGAAGTTCTTGGTGCGCAGGCCGATTTCGAGACGGCGGGATTTCAGTGGCGCCTATCGGGATGCACGCCCCCGGACCCGAAGGTGGCCCCATGACCGTGCCTGAATTGTCACGCCCATGGCGCCCGCCGGGCAAGGGCTCGGACCGAGTGTTCCTCGCCGTATTGGGGATCATCCTCGCTACGTATGCTCTGTTTATTCTGCTGCTGGTTGGCGCCGATGTGGCCTATGTGGGATGGAAGGCACAGGGCGATGCAACGAGGCCTTTTGTTGGGGCATTTCTGGCGGCCTTCCGTTCTGAAGAGATCCGCAACGCCATGGTGTTGACGATGATTTCCTGCACGATTACAGCGATTCTCTCCGTGTTCGTAGCGGTGCCGGCCGGTTACCTGCTGTCGCGCTACCGATTTCCCGGCAATCGTGCAGTGGATGCGTTGTTGGATATTCCGATTGTGCTGCCGCCATTGGTGGTGGGCTTGAGCTTGTTGATTCTATTTCAGTTTCTGCCACGGGGTGCGAGGGAGGCCTTTGTCTATGAGCGGCCCGCCGTTGTGTTGGCGCAGTTTGCCGTCGCATGTGCGTTTGCAGTGCGGATTATGCGGGCGGCATTCGACCAGACGGATCAACGCTGTGCGCAGGTCGCGCAGACACTCGGCTGTTCCCGCCGGCAGGCCTTTATGATGGTCGAGTTGCCCGAAGCGTGGCCTGGCGTACTGACGGCTGTCACGATTGCCTGGGCTCGGGCCCTGGGGGAATTTGGTCCGCTACTCATCTTTGCCGGTGCCACACGTAACAAGACCGAAGTGCTTTCGACCACCGTTTTCCTTGAGCTTAGCGTGGGTGACCTGTCGGCTGCGGTTACCGTGTCGTTGATCATGGTGGCCGCTGCCGTGGCGGTGGTAATCGCGGCCCGCACCTGGGGCTCGCGAACGTTCAATTTGTAGGGAGTGTATGATTGTTCTGAAAGACATCGATGTGGAGCAGGGAGCATTCAGCTTGCGGGGCATCGACATGATGATTCCGCAGGGCGGCTACGCCGTGTTGATGGGGAGCACGGGATCCGGTAAGACGACGCTGGTTGAAATTATCTGCGGATTGCGTCAGCCCACGCGGGGCACGATTGAAGTGGATGGACGGGACGTGACGCAGGCGACACCGGCGGCTCGTGACGTGGGGTATGTGCCACAGGACGGGGCGCTCTTCAAAACAATGACCATTTTTGAACAGCTTGCCTTTGCGCTTGTCGTACGAGGCGAGCCACAGGACGCGGTGGAGGCGCGCGTGGCGGAGCTGTCCGAGTTGCTCGGAATTGGGCACTTGCTGGATCGTATGCCCGATGGATTGAGCGGCGGCGAGCGCCAACGCGTGGCGCTGGGCAGGGCGCTCTCATTCCGTCCCAGTATTCTCCTGCTGGATGAGCCCCTGACCGCATTGGATGATGATACGCGTGGACAGATCATGGCCCTGCTGAAGCGGGTACAGGAGCAGACCTCGGTCACCACGTTGCACGTGACGCACAACCTGGCCGAAGCGGAGGCGCTGGGGACGCTACTGTTGTGTGTGCGCAACGGTCGCGTGCAGGAACTGACACCGGGAGCTCGAAAGGAAT
>JABGOW010000156.1 GCA_018645275.1 Verrucomicrobiota bacterium | reverse complement strand
GACCCCTCCCCAAAGGCCGCCAATGCCGAGGGCAGACCACCACGCGAGCTTCCGGTCATAGACCCAGAACGCCATGATACAAACCATTGACAGGCGTATGACGTAACTTCTGAACCCGCTCACCACAACGAGTACAACCGCAAGCACCAGGGCGATGAGTACCGTTATGGGAACAGACTTGCGGCCACCCGAATTCCGCCGCTGTATGAAACGGCACAGCACAAACATGGCAAAGTAGAAACCCAATTCCCGCAGGGCAGTCAGCCGAAACACTGATCGGGCCCCTCCCGTCAATACATCGACCACTTCGTGGCTCATACTACTCGTTATGAAGTACGTGTAGTAGGCCGTCGCCGGGCTAATGTAGTTGATGGTATCCAGAATTGCATTGAAGACGGCAAGCCACAGAGCTGCAGCCGGTATGATCCAAAACCGATCAGACCGGATGTGCCCAGCCTGGCCCATGATCGTGAATCCACACAGGGCTGCAACGGTTAGGGCATGCCGAAGCCCTCCCGGCTCTCCGTATGTTGCCCTGGAGCAGATGCCGACATGGCGGAAAAACGTGAGACCGATCAGCACCGCAGCCATCCCGAAAAGGGCTAGAATGCCAAAGCGGACAGATCGCGAAGTGAAGACCGAGCCCGACTCGCGCTGCGGCACGGACATTGCATGCAGAGTCGAAACTGCACAGAACGCACAGATCGCAAGCGTAACATAAGGCAACTTGACGAAGATATTCTCACCCGAATACCAAGCCATCCCGAAAACAACTGCCGGCAAGGCAGGACGAAAGCGAAACGAAACGGCGCCTCCTATGAAAAGGACAAACAGTATAATCACCAGACTGCTCTGCCCCGTTCCGATCAGTCGGCCAAGGGCAAGGGCAATAAGGACGGCAACAATACCGTAAAATATATGCTTAATGTTCTCTGGCATGATACGGCCTTTTTTCCAAATATTTCAGTCTACCAGATCAGCGGGGGCCTCGGCTAGTCTCGACACATGCACTCGCACCAGAGGGCATCAAAAGCATCCACGACAGCGTCGATGGAAACCGACAGAATGCAGTGCGCCACCTCTTCTTCGCAGGCAGCGACACACGGACTTGCCGGCTCATTCGGGCGGCAGACCCTGTGCTCCACCCCCAGGGGGCCAAACCGTTCCGGCGCGTTGGCATGCTCAACTGACCCTCCTGCCGGGTGGCATGAGACTTCGATAACGGGGACACCGACAGCCGCTGCCATATGCATCGGCCCTGAGTCATTTCCCAGAAAACAGCAACACCGTTCGAGTAGCGCGCAGGACTCCCGTAGCGACAGCACCCCGGCTACACTCATCACCGGGGCACGGGTCACCCGCATCAGCTCATCTGCAGCTGCGATATCGTCTCTGCCTCCTACGACAATAAATTGGGTTTCCGGGTGACGGGCATGGATTCGATTAATGGTCTCTCCGTAACGCTCAACCGGCCAACTCCTGCGCCCCAACCGGGCGGCATTGCAGCCAATAGCAATATGGCGCGTGCCTGCCGCCAGCCGGGCCGTGCAACCGCGATCCTCAGGTGCCAGCCAAACCTCCGTTGCAACACCATCCGCGTTGGGCGGACGCTCAGTGACGCCAGCCAATAGCCGGACCGTCTCATGCCAAGCGCCTTCGCAATCGACAATTCGCGTGAAACAGTGCCGACTCCAGAAGAGTTCCGAATTGCTCCACCCTACCCGCTCTCTTGCGCCCGCAGCGAGACTCAACAGACACTCCTGAGCATACGGGGTTGTTCTCAGCACCCACGAACAATCCTGCCGAAAAAGTCGGTGGCGTGCACAGAACCACAACAATCGCGCAAACAGACCAAGCTTCGCCAACCCGAACGTCTTGAAATCCCGTGACATGGGAAGAAATTGATCCACGTAGGGGCAGTGCTCCACCAGGGGAAGGATTTCAGGCCGTACGACACAGGTAATCCTCGCGCTAGGATACCTGACTCGTATGGCCTTAAGCGCTGGCGAGGCCAGAATCATGTCTCCAATCTCATCAAGCTTGATCAACAGGATCGACTTGCACTCACGCATGCTCAACTCACTCCACACCAAATCGTGTTCAGCGCCTCTACCATGTTCTCAACGTCCGCTCTGCCTGAACGCGGGTGCGTTCATACGTCTTCGGATGATCGCCTTCAGCCGCAGACAAGCGCGTATCGGTATACTCGTCTCCCATGCCACACGGCCCCACGCACGAAGCCTCTCCGAAAGAGCGTTCGACGGCACACTACCATCACGGTAGCAGTCGAACCAGATTTCTGCGTTCCGCAGTGCACGCTCATGTAGCTGAGCGACATGCTCGCGGGACGGAATATACGCAGAAGGCGATTCACGGATTCGCTGCAAGGCCTGGGCCATCTCTTCACAAGAACTGTCGAGATCAAGCTCAACAGGCAACCCCAACTCCCGAAGCATGCTCTCGGTCTTCTGCTCACGGGCGATAGCCAGACAGGGGATACCCAACAACCCACAGAACAGGAGCACATGCATACGCATGGTCACAACAAACTCACAGCGGTTGAGCGACTCAAGAAATGCATCACAGGAGAGGTAGTCACACCAGACTTCGGCCTCGGGAGCAATAGATCTGACCACATCACTTGTCAGGGCATAGTCAAAGCCAACCTCTCGCCTCGTCTCGCTGCATATGCCGACAGGACAGCAGTTGGCTTCCGTGCGAAAGAAGGTCCTCAGGGCATCACGGACCCGATCAATAAAGACGTCTGAAGTTCCATGCTCACCCACAAGGTTGACTCCCACGACGCCCTGGGGGGGCCGACAGAAGTCCGGCGGAAGCGGCATGGCGAACGCAGCGTCCGCTGCGACCTGAATCACATCGGCTTGGATACCTCCTGCCTCTGAGGCCTGTTGCTTGTCATGAATCGACCGAACCGCGATGACATCAAGATGCGCTTCATAGTGGCGTTTCAGGAGCCGCTTCGCCCGTTTCGTGCGAATATTGCTTGCCCCCGCGCCAAGCAGGGAGACGGGTTTATTGCTACGGACACACCGGTCAATCAGCCGGCAATTGTGGAGAAGCGGATAGGCGATGCTGGGATTCTCAGAAATCAGCGTTGCTCCACCCAAAACAACATGCGTGGCCCACGCGATGCCGTCGACCTCACCCTCCCGCGACAATCCCCAGACACGGTCCAGCTCCAACTCCCGACGAGTCTTCTCGGGTGCCATCGAGATCGCCCCTAGTTCCGCATGGGGGACATGCTTGCGAAACGCACTGACGAAGCCACTCAGAATGGCGTCATCACCGATATTCCCCGCACCGTATATACAACCGCAGAACAGTATTCTCATGATATCGACCTGCTCCCGTTCACCTGTCTTATACCCGGAACCACTCGCCCCGCCAACCGGAGGCACCGTCTGCCAAAGCGGGGAATATGCCACATAAACAGATTAAAGACCCGATTTCCCTGCGGCAGTCGGCGACACACCACCCACAGCTCCTTTGATATGCGCAGCGTTACCGAATTCAGTTTCAACGAACACGCCTCCCACCAGCCGCACGTGCAGGGGGAAACCCGCTTGTGAAGCGCGTCACGCCCCCCGCGCACCCCCAACCGCTTTCTCAACTTTTCGCGCTTATTCATAACCACCGCGGCTTGCGACTGGATCACCTCGTCGACCTCGATACGCTCAACACAGAGATCAGGTGCTGCACCATCGAATAGGCTCGTTACGAGGGCATTTCGCGATATCAAGAGTGACGTGCCGCGCGAATCCTCAAGATAACCGGGAAGCCATGCATCCATAAAGGCAACATCGGCGCATTCCGCAAATACATCATCACAATAATTGCAGGCATCAATCTTGAACCACCCCCGTTCGAACGCCCGGGAGGCCCACTCTCTGACCTTTCCATGACAACAGGAGAAAACAAACCGATAGGGCGGCGTTCCAAGCTCTTTCTCACGAAATGAGATGGCATGGTCCCCCTCCCCCTTCTTGGAACAGAGATACTCTGCAAAGCCTCGGTTCTTCTGGTGTCCACAGGTGAGCCCCACATAGACATGCATGCGTTCCCGTATTGCGGTGCTCCGTAGCGCGGCTTTTTGGATTCCCTTCAGTGCGCAGGGCAACCCCACAACCGCATATCGCCGATCCTCCGAAAGGACACGGCGAAGCACCTCGGAAAGCGCCACCGGATAATAGCAGGATTTCGAACTCCCGAGGACCGCATCTGGCGTATCCAGCACGGCATACTCAAAGGCGGGGTCATCTGTATCGCCATTCTCAACACAAAGGACGGCATCCACAATATCTCGCTTGAGAAGCTCGGCAAGAAACCAGCTGGCAAGCCCTCCCGAAGATCGCGCTAAGCGCTTATCCGGATCTGCGAGAGCCCCCACATGACTGGAGAGCACATACCCACACGCATCCTCATGCTGAATCCCCGGCACAGCCTTGAATCGAGACTCCGCAAGGACGTCCTCGTCGACAGGCCCATCAGAAAAGGGACATGCGCTCAGGCAAATCCCACACGGCTCGCAGCTCGACGCCAGTACAGGTCTGTACTCGCCGTGCCTGTCAAAACGCATCTCAAGGCATGACCGGGGACAGACGGCAGCACACACGCCACACCCTATGCATGGTTGTACATCAAGAACGTTTCTCATACTCACGCTTCCTGATCCGTTCTTCCCGATGTGCGGCGACTCACGAGCTCACGAATTCCACGCCGAAAACAGACATGGGCAACGCCCGCATACAGACAACAGAGGACGACGAAGATCCCCGCGCCCTTCACGATGAACTCGCTCCAACAGGCCGGCAAAGCGGGAAACGCCGCGCCCCGAATTACCCAAGCCAACAGAAGTGAACACACGGCAATCCCAAAACTGACAAGGATGCCTTTCATGGCTTTCTGCTGCCATGCCAAGCATCCAACCACCACAGGATACACAACGAGCCAATAACAGACTGTGGGAATCACGACCCCCACCAGCCCAATGCGAGAGGCAAGAAAGATGCTTAGCGGGACATTCAATACCGCGTAACTCACCTTCGCAATGCCCAACTCCTTCACCCGCGCATGCGCCACCAGGCAATGCGTGAACACTTTGAACGGAAGGGCCATCACAACGGTGAGCAGAAAGAGGCGTCCAGGAAATACGATATGCTCAAATCCCGGCCCCACCCACAGCTGAATGAAACCATCATACAGACAGAAAAGTGTTGCCAGCAGAGGCACCAACAGTGCGGCATAGAGAAAACTCCCAACATCATTCATCCTGCGGATGTACGCAGTGTCCCCCGACGCGTAGGCCGCCGACAAGCTCGGAACAATCGCGCTGAGCGGTAAACTGATTGCGGCATGCGCCATACTCTGTGTGCGACGAGCAATGTGATAGTCCGCCACAGCCGTAGCCCCCATGAGCTTCTGCAGGATCATCTTGTCGGTGGAATAGAGGAGCGTGTCAGCAGCCTGGTTTGAAATGAGATACAGGTTGAGGGACAGCGTCTGCTTCAGAAGGGGCCAGGAGGGGGGAACCCAGCGCAACGCACATGGCAGGCGGGGTAGAATGAACACGGTCGCCATGAGCATCGTGATAATCACACCGCCCTGCATCACCATCACGTAGTGGACCAACGACCCCTCCTGCGAGGCCACAACAATGTATGCCAGCACATTGATCGCCACAGAGAGCATCTGCAGAAGATTGCGCAGCACGAACTTCTCAAGGCCGTAGTAGATACCGTTGATCACGGGAACCGGAAACTGAAGTAACGTTGCAATGCTCATCACGACAAACACCCGCCGGGTGAGCTCCTCCAAATGCGGGGGTATGCCAAACAGCCGTATGCCATACATCGGGAACGTTCCAATTAACAAAGCAACCAGCACATTCACACAGAACGATACGGAGAGCGTTGCCGAAAGGTACCGATTGAACGTTTCGTAGTCCCCCTTTGCCAGGCTCTCAGGGATAAACTTCATCAACGACATGGAGATGGCAGATGAAACGAAGGTGAAGAGCAGGACAATGCTTGCCACGTAGGCATTGACACCGAAGATCTCTTTGCCGAAATAGCGGAGCACCAGCGGCATCATGAAGAACGAGACCGCAACGCCAACACACTGCAATGCAATATTCGAGGCGGTGTTTAGAACAATCCGACGACTACGCTTCATGGTGTATCCGCACCGTGAGAAATGCACCCAACATCGCAAATCCTTATCCCTTGCTCATCCACCACCACACACATGGCTTCGTTCTCAGTCCAGCACCCCGTATTGAGATAGCGGATACCGCCGATATTCCGATCCTCTGCGCAATGCGTGTGCCCACAGGTAACGGCTTCGTACCCGTGCTTACGCGCATAGCGCGCGGCGTTGCCGGCCACGTGCCGACAGAGAACACCGTACACGCCCGAGAAGCGTTTGGCGAACTCAGCAACATGCATTCGCGATCCAAACAGACGGGCGATGGCTTCGTAGATCAACCGCATGGGAATCAACATTGCT
>JABGOW010000517.1 GCA_018645275.1 Verrucomicrobiota bacterium | reverse complement strand
ACTTGACCACGAACACCATTCCCGGCGGCGTGATATCCAGCGTAATATCCCCATTGACATAATCGTACGTGATAACCTCGTCCTGCGGGCTGATCCCGATGAACTGGACGCTGTCAAATGTGCCCGTCAGTGTATCTGCATCGAACAGCGTGAAGCGTCCGTTGACTCCGTTCCATTCTGTGGCATCCACGACCAGGTTCCACGATCGTGTACCAAGGCCCAAATCAAGGGCGCCGAAACTCCAGGTGCTGAGTGCGGCGTCCGTATCGTCCATCACGAATTTGAAGTTCGTGGCACCCGTACCACTACCATTTGAGTTATAACCGCCGTTCAGCGTATTGCCGGAACCTTCAACCGTTATATTTTGCGTCACATTACCAGAAACACTCATATAAGGCGTCCAGAACGTCGAACCATTGCGGAGCGTACAGTCCCAGGTATATCGCATCTCAACCATCTTCCAGTTCGCCGCGTCGGTACCAAAAGACAACGAGGAGCCATCGACTGTCCATGTTCCATTGGGTCGCGCAAATTGATTGAAATCCAGAGTGGAGCCATTGGTAAGACTGACGACAGGTATAGAAGTATAATCCCCATCATCTACATCGAGCGTTCCGCCATTCATGGTCAGAGAGCCGTTACCGTCGCCAAGTAGTTTATCGACCTTGCCCACATCCGAATCAATTGTGACGTCGTGTTTGATGGATGCCCTTCGATCTGCTTCCGGCACCATACTGCTCCAGGTGGACGCATTGGTCCAGTTGCCAGCGGCAACAGAGGAGATGGGCGACTCTTCGTTATCAGCGATGGTGATGGTCCCCGAGATGGGCGAAACCAACCCGTAGGCGGCATCCGCAGTGACTGTAAGCACGATGGTTTGGCTGCCCTCCAAGGCCGAATCGTCCACCGGCGTGAAGACCAGATCGACGAAGGTGTTTCCGTCCGCGATGGTGGCGGGGGACGTGTCGCTCGCCGAGTAATCACTACCATCGGCTGTGCCGTCGATCGTGTAATACACATCCAGAGCACCACTGTTATCCGACCCACGGGAGATGCGGATGGTCCCGGGCTCACTCCCCTCCTCCGCCACCACCGCATCAGGAACAGCCACCGTGATACCGTCGTTATCCGTGATGGTGATGGTGCCCGAGCTGGGCAGACCCACGACATAGGCGGCATCCGTATCAACTGTAAGCACTATGCTTCGGTCTCCCACATAAACGGCATCATCCACCGGTGTGAAGACCAGATCAACATAGCTACTACCATTCGGGATGGTGCAGGTACCAGTGTGGGTCTCAGCGTAATCATCGCTGTCGGCTGTGCCGGTGAGTGTATATAACACCTCCAAGTCGCCAGCTGTCTCCTCGTCGCGGGAGATACGGATGGTCCCGGGATCTGTTCCCTCCTCGGCCGCATCTGCATCCTGCACCTCAACCGTGATAGCCCCCGCAACGGGAGTCATTGAACTCACCGTGAAGAAGTCACCATTCACGTCCACGTTAAGCCACAGTGCGGTCGTAGAGCGGAATGTTTTGCCATCCCCCATCTCTGCTTCGACTGCATCAATATCCACAAAATCATAACCAAACTTAGCAGTAAATGTACTGCCATCTGCGGTGAGATCTGCGTAAGAACTCGGCCGACTTGAGCCAAAGTTGCTCAGGCTCCCGGAAAAATTTACCACTCCACCTGCAATCGTGAAGGTAACATTCCGAGAGGTCTTGTTTGCCCCCCCTTGAACAGACGTCTTTGTGAAATTGAGCGTTCCATCCGACTTGATCGTGAAGTCATGATAGGCTTGGTTGTGCCGGTTCAGGTCACCGGTGAGGTCGACATTCAAGGTTACATCATCAGTGCCGCCGCCAACACCGTCACCGACAACGAGAAGCGTGCGTCCGCCACCAGAGTTAGAGAAAAAGCCATTATAGGTACCAACACCTGCTGTAAGACTCAACGTTCCACCGCTCAGCAACTCAATAATGGGGGATTCTTTTCCTCCAGCGGCGGTGCCTCCAATATTAGGTATACTACTAGAGGGAAGCGTCGTAGTAGAAAAGACAATCTTACTGCCAACATTAGCAAAACTCAGACCTGCATTAGCATCAGAGTCCGTCGGCACGCCATTCCCATCCCAGTTGCCAGCAAACGACCAATCCCCGATCGTTCCGGCGTCACCATCTGTATTGGCCCCGGTCCAGGTATAGGTGGTTTGTGCACTGGCACCAACCGCCATCAAGCATGCTACCATGGCGCATGCGAGTCTCATCACGTGCACTGATATGAATGAATCGTGCTTCAGTTTCATATTCATTTGGGTTCCTCCTCTATTTACCTAACAATAAAAAGCAATCCCTCCGGCGTGAGGTCCAGTATAATGTCGCCGTTGTCCGTATCGTATATGATTACATCATCATCCGGGTTGATTCCGATAAACGTCACGTTGTTGAACGTCCCCGCTAGCGTATCTGCATCAAACAGTGTAAAAACCGTTTTGGCTCCGCTCCACTTCGTGGCGTCCACAACCAGATTCCAGGTGGTGGGTGTGCCCCCCCCTGTCCCAAGGGTAAGGTCAAGAGTCGTGTAATGGAATGTACTGAGCGCAACATCCGTGCCGTCCATCACAAACTCGTAGTTAACCGTTCTCGCCTGCGTGGTGTTCTCGATCGAGTTGAAACCGTTGGTCACACCATTGCCGGAACCTTCGATCCTGATGGTGTCATTGTTGGTATCCCAAAACTTTATCTCAGGCGTCGTGAACGTCGCACCATTGACGATCGTCATGTCAACACCGGTACCACCACGAAAATCAACCACACTACCAAACAACAACATCGAATCATCAACCGTAACGGCACCCTGAAAACGGGTATATACGTTGAAGGTCAACGTGGAGCCATTAGACAAACTATGGGCCGTCAAGCCATTCCAGCCACCGTTTCTAACGGTAAGCGTGCCGCCATCCATGAATAAATTGCCAATGGCGCTGCCTGTGAGCGCGTTGATGTCATCCACAACCGAATCGATCGTGACATCATGCTCTATGGAAACCGTCCGCTGTGCGTCCGGCACAACGCTGCTCCAAATGGACACATTGGTCCAATTCCCATTGGTGACCGAGGATATGGTACCCTCTTCGTTATCCGTAATAGTGATAGTGCCAGAGCTGGGCGAAAGCAAGCCATAGGCGACGTTCGGCGTAATCGATAGCACGATGGTCTGGTTGCCCTCATAGGTCAGATCATCCACCGGCGTAAATACAAAGTCGACCGAGTTGGTTCCATCCGCAATAGTGGCCGTACCCGAATAGCTCTCTACATAGTCATTGGTATCGGCTGTGCCACCAAGCGTGTAGTAGACATTCATATCACCGTTGGTCTCCACCCCGCGGGAGATGCGAATCGTTCCTGGATCACTCCCCTGCTCAGCCGCAGCCGCATCAGGCACCTCTACTGTCACAGTCGGACCAAGAAACTCCACCGCCGTCACCGTGAACGTGGTCGTATTGTCGGTGGCCTCGACGGCGATGCCCGCAGAACGAGAGACAAAATCATAGCCCAAACGGTTAGAGACGGCAGTGATGTTCGCGTAATCACCACCGTAACTCGCGGTAAATGTGCCGCCAGTTGCCGTGAACTCAGCAAAAGAATTCGGATACCCTGCGCCAAACTTGCTTAGGCTCCCGGCAAAACTTACCGCCCCGCCTGCAATCGTGAAGGTGACATTCCGAGATGTGTTGTAGGCACACACTTGATCAGACGTCTTTGTGAAATTGAGCGTACCATCCGAATTAACCGTGAAATCATGATAGGCTTGGCTATGTCGGTTCAAGTCACCAGTGACGTCCAGATTCAGCGTGACATCCTCAGCTGCGCCACTGACGCCGTCACCGACGACAAAAAGCGTGCGGCCGCCCCCCGCGTTGGAAAAGAAGCCATTGTGCATCCCCACACCAGCCGTAAGAGTCAATGTTCCTCCACTCTGCAAATCAATCACAGGTGATTCTATTCCTCCAGAGGCGGTGCCTCCAATATCAGGCACGTTGTTAGTGGGAAGCGTTGCAGCAGAAAAGATAATCTTACTGCCAACATTAGCAAAACTCAGACCTGCACTAGACTCGCTGGAATCCACTGGCACACCGTTGCTATTCCAGTTTGCGGTGTTGGCCCAGCTGCCATCGCCAGCAGTACCCGTCCAGGTATAGGTGGTTTGCGCACTAGCATTGACAGCCAGCAGGCATGCCGCCACAACACATGCGAGACCGACCACGTTAACGGATCTGATTGAATCATGCTTCAGCTTCATATGTCTCCGGATCTCATCCGATTTGTGCGCGTTGCTTCCCCTCGCGGTTCCACGCCGGCAACATGGATTCCTATCTTTAACGTATCCAATTATACCGAAGTGAAGCGAGAATGGATATCCCGTAGATTACCCAAGATGTTCGCTATCCTAGCAACCCGTCAGACGCTAACGCCTCCCCTGAACACACCTCAACACCCGCGCGGACCGGGGGGCGAGGGTCAGGGGCGGGGTGCCGTTCACGCCACGGGCCAGCATCTCATCAGTCCAGTAGTCGGACACATCGTGTGGTCCTGAGAGCGGCACCTCCATCTCTGCGGGATCGTCGGCCCAATTGAAGAGACAGAGGATCAGCCCCTCATCGGTCTCGATGCGGCCAATGCGGAAGGTGCGGTCATCGAAGCGGGCGGCTTTGCCGCCGGGCGGCAGGAGCTTGCGGATAATCCGCCGATGGTCGTCGGTGAGATCCATCATGCGCTCACTGACCAGGATCAGTCCGCCGCAAGCCAGGATGTAGGCAGCGTGGAAGGAGAACTCCTCCTTTCCAAGATGCTCACCATGCTTGAGCGGGGCGCCGACCTTCTCCATGATTTCGGGGGCAATATTGTCCAACACGAGACAGTCGGGATCGTTCAGCCAGAGGCGGCCGTTCTGCCAGCTACGCTGAAAGGACTCCTGAGCCCGTCCCTGGAAGGTCTCCCATCGGCGCGATACGTCGTTCGAGACGCGCATACCGTGAAGGGCCCCGATGGAGGGCCACATCGGCGCATTGCTGCCCAACACGAACGCATCCTCCCCGGCCCCCTCGAGCAACGCCTGCATGCCGGCGCGGTAGGCGTCGATACTGGTCGCCTTCGGATCGTAGCGGTGCCCCCACGGCATGGCGCCCCAGTTGTTGGCATCAAGCTTGAAGTAGCGACACCCCCACTCCTCGCGCATCGTGCGGAAGACGTGACGGATGTAGTCCTGCGCGCCGGGGTGCGTGCCGTCGAACATGTACCACGGCGCCCAGCGCCAACCGCCAAAGGTCACATCGGCAGAGCAAAGCGGCTTTCCTTGATCGTTCTGAATGAACCACTCCGGATGATCACGAAGCACTTCCGACTGCTCCTCGGCGATAAACGGGGCCACCCACAAAGCCGGCTCGAAACCGGCATCCTTGATGCGATGGCACAGCGACTGGATACCATTCGGGAAGTTGGGATGCGGGGTCAGCCAGTCCCCCATCCACTTCTGGTAACCAGCATCGAGCTGGATGAACCGCAGGTCGGGGTGGTGCTTCTCCATGACCGCCAGGTTCTCGAAGAGGTCGTCCTCGGTCAGGCTGTCCCCGTAGCAGTACCAGGAACACCAGCCGGTCGGGATCTCGCGGACCGGCAGGCGCGGGTGGTTGGACTCGATGCGCCGGCCGAACGCGGCCAGCAGTTCCTCGCGGTCCGTGCCACCAGCCACGAAGACCTCCTCCAACTCCAGGGTCTCCCCCGCACACAGCTCAACGCCCTCACAGCATACAACGATCTCGATGGCTTCCGTGTTGAAGCGGAGCTCACCCCGGAAGCGCCGGCAGGAAGAGAAGCCGAGCACGACCGTCTCATTCTCCGGATACAGCACCAGCAGGTTGTAGACGGTTGAGAATCCCTCGGTCTGGGGAAACTTATAGTGCTTGGCATCGGTCAAGCGCGTGATCGAGCCAAACTCCGCGAGAGTTCCCTCGTATTGCGACAGCATGTTATAGCCTTCGCCATAGAACGGGGTATCCGCCGCATACGGCATGGGTGCGATGAACGCCGCCACTTCCTTCACGCAGACCGGATCCAACCCGTCGTTGACAACCGCAAGGCGGCATGCATCACCGTCCCATTCGCGAATGACCCGCAGTTCATCCGACGGCGAAGGCGTACAGGGGCGCACGTCGCGGGAGGCGGCGGCAAGCGCTTGCTTGTCCAGATCCTGTCGTGATTCCTCGAGTGAGCCTGCCGTACCACCTGGTTCTTTCATAGTCCTATCCTGTTCTAGCTGTGGGTTCTGTCAAGAATTCCTAGTGCCCCGGTTCCAGAGCTAATCAACGTTTCATCATGTATTAACGACTGCTGGCCTATTCTCCCCTATCTTCAATATCCAACAGCCAACATGGAACGCCCAACTCCCAAGTGCGCGAAAACAAGAGAATGACAAGCCTTTCGGCCACGCATTTGCCTTCCTCGCACTCTTTCCTTGGTCATTGGATATTCGTTGCCATTCCCTTCGGTCATTGCTTTCGCTTCGCTCAAGCCTG
>JABGOW010000067.1 GCA_018645275.1 Verrucomicrobiota bacterium | reverse complement strand
AGGCCGCTTCGCCGCGGCCCATCTCGGCCGATAGCCGGGCAAACTCCTCGATGACTGGAACAGCAGTGATGGCCTCAATCCGGACGTTTCCTGCATCGACAGCTTCGGCCAGCATCTCCTTCTGCCCGACGGGGACGATTTCAGTGGCCACATGGTCCGGAACCACGAACTCGAATCCAGGCAGCTTGCGCAGCAGCCCCAACTGTCGGCAATGCATCAGGTTGATGAGCACATTGGCGTCGGTGACGACAACCGATGTCTTCCCCTTCCCCAATCTATGCCCCCTCACCCGGCAACAGAACATCGGCCTCGCGATCCTCGGGCGTATCCAACCCCAGACTCTGCAGAAGAGCCGTCAGGTCTTCCCCCCCAACGTCGACCATTCCGCCAAGTTCCAGCAGCTTCTTCCGGGAGATCTTGTCCCGGCGGTACGCTTCCAAGGCCAGACTGACGAACCGGTGCCTGAACTCGTTGCGTGCGTGTTCGTGGCTGACTTCGTTGAAGCCCAACAGCGTGGAAACCTGGTTTCCCTTGTCAAGGTCCTCTGCCTTCAGCCGCTCCAACTCAGGCTCCTTCAGGAATCCGAGATTCTTCAGCCGATAGAGTGCTGCCTGCCGGCTGACGGAGAAGTTGTGCGCAAGCTGGACGACGTCGTAGAGTTGTAGGTCCTGCGACCCGGGTTCCGTCCTTCCCTCCACGGGGACGCTTCCCTCTTCATCAAAGACCGAGGTGTAGGTCCGACTGGCCTTGCCCTTGCCCAGACTGGCAATGAACTCGGCCACCCCTGATTCGGGCATCAGGAACGCTGCGGCAAGGACGTTTGCCCTGACCTCCAGGAGGTCGTTCCGGGCCGACACAACACTCACCGAGCCGCACCGCTGTCGATCGAGGAGTACATGTGCGTACTCGTGCGCATAGGAGAAACGACGCCGCAGCCAGTGGTGGTTCTCGTTGGCCACGACGAAGAAGCCGACCGTCTTGTCGTAGAGCGTGAGGCCCGATATCTCCTCGGGCAGCTTCGCCTTGCCCGTCCTGATTCCCTGGACTTCCAGCAGTTCGCAGATGTCAGGTGCAGGCTTGTCCCCAAGGCCGAGTCGCCTTCGCTCGTCCTCAGCGGTTCGCAACCCCTGCTGAACCGCCTCACGGCGGCTCGTGGGTGCGGGGTGCGCGTATGCAGGTGGCGCCTGGGCATCTCGACTGATCCCGAGTAATTGCTCCAGATTGCTCAGTTCCCTGGCCAAGGCTGCGCAGTCTCTCAACGCATCGGCGATGCCCTCGCTTTCTCCCACGTCGGGATGAGCGCGAAACAGGACGGCCAGCGGATCGTCGTTGGAAGACGAATCCGCCACAAATTCCCGCAGGTCCCTGCCGAACAGATAGGCAAGCCTGGTCAACTCCAGGCTGGAAATAGCCCGATTGCCGTTCTCGATCTGCGTGTAGGTGGGGCGCGACACCTCAAGATTCTCCGCCACATCTTCCTGTTTCATCCCGCACGCGATCCGGGCCTGCCGAACGCGGTCAGCAAGCTCCTTCTGAGTAATGGTCATGGTTGTCTCCTACGCGATGAGGGGCAAGCACTTCGGGGTCGTGGCATCCAGCAGGAGATGCGAGGCATATCCCGTCGGAAAGCCCACAACCGCGCCAGCAAGAAGCCGGAACACGAGTTCCAGGATTCCGTGCCAGATATTTGCGAGGGTCGTGTCGGCCGAATCCCTCAGTTCTACCTGTTCTTCCGCTCGCTCGCGCAGGGCCCTCTGCCACTCATCCATCTTAGCCAGGACCACAGTCAGCCCTATCCCTGATGGTACCACACCATGGCCCAGGCTACGGTGCCCCGGCCAGGTCGGCGGGTCGAAGACATCCGGTAGACGGGCGCCACCGGCACCAGCAAGTGCACCTCCGATGATCTCTAGAATACGGTCTTCCGGTCCTTGGCCTTGTGATTTGGCAAGCGCAGCTATTCCACCGCTCCCGGCTCCTACTCCAACATGAGTCTTGCGATTCGGCATGTCAGCCTCCCTTTTCATCCACAGAATAACGAGCCTAACGCGCACTGTCAAGTTGCGGATTTGGAGTTAGCGCCTTATCTGCTGGCAAGAAGGTCCGAGCGCGGCGTACCACCTGGCCAAATATCGAATGTGTTGAGTCAGTGGCGTCAGCGGTGCTATTCTTAATGAGATCGGAGCGTTGGATGACAAAGACCCTGGCAGTCTTCCTGGACCTCACGCCTGAGCAAGCCCATGCTCAGTGGCGGCGGATTCTGCGCCGGGAATGGCCGGGGCCAGGGAAGCGGCAGGAGGCCTTCCTGCCCGTTGAGGTGATTCTGTCGTACGCGCTCTTCTTCGTAATGGATCCACATCGGATCGGACCATCCAACGTCGGCATGGCCCCGGACGTGTTGCACAAGCTGTCGCGGGTATTCAAACGGTCAGTCCGCTCAATCCCGAACAAGATGCTCAATCTGGATTTTACCCGGAAGCATAGCGGGAAGATGGAGCCCGAATTGTACTCAGCGCTGGCCGCCGAGCCCGATCGGTTTGCCCACCTCTATCATGTAGTCATCTCGACGGCCCGCGATGTCGGCTTGGATGACTCCGAGGTTTCGGATTTCCTTCCATGGCTGCAATCAGGGTATGCGCATCTTCTTTTCGGGCAAGACGAATTAGGGAGCGCAGAAGTCGGCTTGATACTGAGAGAAGGGTCAGAAGACATCGCCATTCTCCAGGATCAGCTCGGACTGGCGGAGCCGGAAACCGTCCGGGTGGTGGAGCAGCGCGCCCGCATGGGGCAGCACCGGTTTGCCAGGCAGGTTCTGGACAACTACGACCTCACGTGCGGGTTCTGCGGTTTCTCCCCGAAGCACCTGGAGGGGCACCGCCTGCTGTTCGCATCGCACATCAAGCCGTGGAAGGACTCGAACAACAAGGAACGCCTCGACCCAGCCAACGGGGTCGCGGCCTGCCCCGTCCACGACAGCGCGTTCGACACGGGATTGCTGACGGTCAACGGAGGCCTGCATATCCACCTGGCCGGCAAGTTGCAGGAGAGCATGCACGAGGATGCGAGAGCCGATCACTACTTCGGCGACGGTTCCCTGGCGGCGACGCTCATCGTACCACCGGGCGGGCTCCCTCCTGACCGGCGGTACCTGGACTACCATCGGCGGCACATCTTCGAGCGCAGGGCTTCTCCGGGAGGAACCGCATGAGTGTAGCGTTCGGTAAGTCTTTGCTACTTCGGCAAGCCCAAATAGGTTGACATGTCCGCAGTTCCAGGTCCGTACGTTTGACACCTAAACGGAGGACAAGATGGGATTCTGGAAGCGGAAGAAGACGCAGAAGAAGGTTAGGAAGCAGTCAGTCGATACTGATGAGAAGGATGAGTCTGGAGCCGATGATGGCAAGAAGCGGCGTGGCGGTGAAGTCTCTTTCGCCATGGAGGTGAAGCTGCTGGCTCTTGACGCACTGCAGGCCGGCCTGTCTGGCCCTGAGGTGGGCGAGATAATTGGGGTCAGCGACGCCAGCGTCTACCACTGGAGCAAGCAGTTTAAGGATCAGGGCCTGGACGGACTTCGCCGTCGCCCCTCTTCGCCTCGAGTGAGACACCGCTGCAAGCAGATTGAGGAGCGCATCGTCGCGTTTCGCAAGGCGCATCCTAACAAAGGTGTGCGCAAGGTGAGGGATGAGTTGCGTCGGCACGAGGCGGTTTCCGTGAGTGCAGAGACGGTGCGACAAGTGGTCAATGACGCTGGTCTAGGCAACAATCCGCCCAAATCAAAGCGGCGGCCACCGCAGGTCCGTCGCTTCGAGCGGAAGTACCCAAATCATTGTTGGCAGACCGATATCTTTACCTTCGAATTGAAACGGATGTACAAGGGATACTTGATTGCCCTTATCGATGACCACTCCCGGTTCATCGTGTCCCACGGTCTCTACCGACAACAGACGGCGGAAGCGGTGCTGGAGGTAGTGAAAGGAGCTGTGGGCGAATTTGGTGCGCCCCGTGAGATCCTGTCGGACAATGGCCGGCAGTTTGTCGCCTGGCGGGGCAAAACACGGTTCCAGAAGGTGCTGAAGCAACACGGTATTCAGCACGTGAGAAGCGCACCTCAGCATCCCATGACGCTGGGGAAGATAGAGCGCTTCTGGCAAACCATCTGGGGCGAATTCCTTGAGGAAGCACACTTCGCTTCCTTTGCCGATGCGTGCCGACGGATCGCGCACTGGGTCCACCATTATAATTTTCAGCGGCCACATCAAGGGATAGATGGTGCTTGTCCTGCAGACCGATTCTATGGCATGGCCAATGATGTAGAGGCCGCGGTGGACCAGGGCTGCCAGGACAATTCTTTGCGGCTGGCGCTGGGGCAAGAGCCACAGCCCCCACTGTTTCTTATGGGCCAGGTAGGCAACTCAGATGTGCGGGTGCAGCGGCAGGGCGACGACATCGAAGTGAAGATTGGCGATGCTTTGCACGAGGTGATCCGGCTGGGTACGCCTTACACTGTTACGCCGGAAGGTGAGCTTAGACGAGGGAGGTCTAGCGATGAAGTGGCGGGAGATGGACACGGAGACGAGATACCAAATCATCGAGATGGCGATGTCCGGGAAGGCAAAGCCGGGGGAGCTGTGCAAGAACTTCGGGATGAGCCGACAGACACTGCATCGGGCCATAGAGAGAGCGAAGGAAGCGGTCCGGGAATCCCTGGCCCCGAGGCCTGCGGGCCGTCGCCCTCGTCCCGAGTCGGAGCTGACCATCAAAGACCTGCAGAAAGAGATCTCCGAAGTAGAGAAGGAGCGGGAGCACTGGAAGACGAAATTCGAGGTGGCGAAAACGCTCCTGGAGCTGGAGCGCAAGTACGACCGTGGGAAGGCCTCGACCGAGGAGGGGAAAAAAAAGGAGCGCAACGCCCGGAAGCGCCAGCGCAAGGAGCAGCGCAAGTAAGGGAGGACTACACGCCCGGCATGCGCTGGTACGACTGGGAGCCGAGTACCGATGGGGACGAGGAATGATGGCCGAGGTACTTGGCATATCGACGCAATCCTTCGACCGGTGGCGAGCCGCTGAACTGAGTCGACCTGATGCTGTCGAAAGGAGAGGTCGGCCCAGCGAGGTGCCAGAAAAGGCCCGCCAACTGATCCGGCAGACCTACCTGGACCACTTCAAACAGTGGGGCCCAACGATTCTTGCAGGGTGGGTCAAACGGGAAGGGATTGGAACGTGGTCGCCATCCACCATCGACCTGGTCATCAGCGACCTGAAGGACGAGAAGGACAAGGCCCCCGAGCCCGAGCGTCTCGAAGTCACCGCTCCCATGGTGATGTGGAGCGAGGACGGAACGGGCTTCATTGACCGAGGCAAAAAGCGGGAGCTGCTTGTCGTGCAGGATGAGTACTCTCGCTTCAAGACCAACTACCGCCTGGTGGACGGCCCGGCTACTGCCGAAGATGTGGCTTCGTATCTTGAGAAGGCCTTCACCGAACATGGTGTACCGCTGGTCCTCAAGCACGACGGCGGCAAGATATTTCACGCTGATATCATCCGAAAGCTGCTGGACAAATGGGGCGTTACCGACCTCACTAGCCCCCGGTATTGGCCAGGCTACAACGGCAAGTGCGAGCGGGCTATGCGGGACATCAAGAGCTATGAGCGGGCCATGCGCAAGGCTGGTATCAGAGGCAGCCTGCAGTCTCGGCTGGATCGGACCTTTGCAGATCTTAATGAAGAGCGACCCAGGCCGGTGCTCAAGGGTCGCACAGCAAGGGAGGCTTTCGAGAGCGAACCACCACCCTTGCCAAACCGTGCGGACTTCAGGATAGAAGTCGACATTGTGAAGGATGTATATCGCCGCTTAGCGCGGTCACGCAACGAAGAGGAGAGTGCTGGACGAAGGGCAGTGGAGGAAGTACTATTGTGGTACGGATTACTGGTAACAAATGCGGAACTGTCAACCAATTCCGTCGCCGAAAAGTAGCAAACTTTTCTGGGCGCAACACCGGCGTGAAGACCTCCCGAGGTCAGCAATGAGGTGCTTAGACATGATGTACTTTGCGGAACGAGATAGTTTGTAATCTGCACCGTCAGATTCCCCAGTTCCCAAGTGCCGACCGAGTCCGAAACAACAGAGAAACGGAGAACGACATCGGCCGACATCGCCTCGTTCACTGCTGCCTCGGGGCGGATGAGGCGGTGGGCGGGTCCGAAACCTGGAACTGCCCGGAATGACACATGAACCGCATCATCGCAATATCCTTACGGCTTTTCGCCTTCCGGGAGGGCGTTCCTGTAAATTATTGATATTACAGGGGAATTTCCTGCCAAAAAGGCTAAGTGGAGGAAACAGGTCTGGGCTGCGAACTTTCTCCGTTCTCGGAGGTCCTTTTTCGAAACGCCGTAAAACCGCCTGCTGCAAGGACTTCCGGGGCCTCGCCCCATTCTCTATTTGGCAAGAGTTCGAAACCGGACTTCCGGTGAGTATCTGGGTCGCTCGAACTCGCGCTGAGGTCCGAAATGTGTAACCTGCCGGAATTGCTCGATTCACGTTTTCGAGCTGCCTACCGGCGAAAATAGGTAGCGTCTTTTCCGGCGAGCGTGGTGACGGAGCACTGGGCTGGGCCGG
>JABGOW010000234.1 GCA_018645275.1 Verrucomicrobiota bacterium | reverse complement strand
TCTCGCGACTCTCTATAGTCTACGCGCGGAGACCTTTTTCTGGGATGCCTCTGCATCGCTCGTTCCAGAGCCGGGGGCCGCGGGACCACTTGAGATGGCTGCGGGTGCGAGAGCAGAATCGTGTGGTC
The DNA here is from genome assembly GCA_018645275.1 of Verrucomicrobiota bacterium. Lineage (GTDB taxonomy): Bacteria > Verrucomicrobiota > Kiritimatiellia > UBA8416 > UBA8416 > JABGOW01. The sequence continues at coordinate 6,505 of JABGOW010000234.1, read as the reverse complement.
TCGCTGCCGATGCAGCCCAGGTTCGTGTCACGGTCTGGGTCGAGGGCGATAGCCTCGGGCAGGAGCTGTTGATCGGAAAGGTGAACCCTGACGAGGAAGGGACTGTCTTCGCCAAGCGGAGTGAAATTGATGCAATCTATACCGTCACCAATGCCATTCTTGAAGCTTGTGCGTGCGAAGTAAGTTCACTGCGAGATCGCAGTGTATTCTCCGCTGCCGCGTCTGATGTGGGACGGATTACGCTGACGGCCGGCGAGTCTAAGCTTGAGCTTATCAGAGCGCCTGGCCTCGAGTCCTCCTGGAGCGTGGTGGATCCGGTGCAGTGGGCGGCGGACAGGCTTGAGGTCCTCGCCCTTGCCGAGCGTCTTGCCGCATTGTCCGTTCACTCCTACCTGGATGTGCCGGAGGAATCACTGGAAGTGCTTGGTCTGGCTCCCCCTCATTACGCGATTGCTCTGGATGGAATTGCCGCTGAATCGCCGGAAGGCGATGCCGTCGGCTCTGTAGCCCTTGCGGGTGGCGGTGAGCTTCTTCTTGGGGCGATGCGTCCGGATGGACTCACCCGATTCGCCAAGATGCGCGGTCACGACGAACTGTTTGCCGTTTCAGAAGATCAGCTTGAGTGGCTCGGCTCGGCTGGCGTGAACCCGCTGATGTACCGTGACCGTACGATGCTGGCCTTGACGGTCGATCATGTTCGCCGGATCACGGCATCAACTTCTTCAGGAGAGCAGGGGGTCATGCGCGAGGAGGGTGGTACATGGAATTGCATTGGTGCCGACCTGCTTGAACCTGAGCTTGAGACCATCGAGCAGGTTCTCTTTTCAGCAGCGAGTGTCCGTGCAGTTCGGGTTGTGGTACACAACCCCAAGTCGCTGACGGAGTACGGGCTCGAGGCCCCGGTTGCGAGCGTTACATTCGGGTTGCAGGGCGCAGAGGGCATCCAGAAGTCACTTCTGATTGGTCGTGCAGATGAAGCGAATCTAGTCTTCGCAATGGTGCGTGGGCAGGATGTTGTGTTTCTCATTCCGGACGCACTGGCCTCGCTCTTTCAGCAGCCGCTCTGCCGTGCAGTGGCACCCCCTTCCGAACCGCCGGAGGAGGCTGAGACGGCCGTTCTTCATGAGGACGACTGATGCCTGATCGCCCTCACGCCGTTCGCAGGTTCTTATGGCGCGCTGCGCGAAACGTACTTTTCCTTGTGGTGATTGCCGTTGGCGGACTTCTGTTCTACGGCAGCACCGCCGGAATACCGGAATGCCTTTTGCAGCGTGTTCTCGCGAGGCTCAATCAAGGTTCTTTTGCCATTGATATCAGTGGGGCAAGACTTGCGGGATTGGCACAACTCGAGGTCTCTGATCTGTCTCTGTTTCGCAAGCGAGTTCTTGGAGCTCCGCTGCTTGAGTCCCCGACAGCTACGATTGCGTTGAGCCCCTTGGCGTGGCTCCGGGGGCGTTCTGCCCTTGCTGAGATATGCGCGGAGGAGGTCGTCCTGCGTCCCGATCAGGCCAAGTGCGACCATCCGACATCGAAGGAGGGGCTTTCGCGCGAGCTATCGTTTGGCGTTCGGGTGGGGCGGTGTCTAGTCTGGGATACGGTTCTGGAAGGTGCGACTTTTCTTGTATCGGGTCGCGACCGGACTGTCGTCATCAGTGAACTTGAGACCGCTGTGCACCAAGGTGGGCTGAGTGGTCGGCTGAGCGGCAGATTTTCGTGTGATGCGGGCGCCCGACTGGTGTCCGGCCGCCTGATAACCAATCTTGACCCATACATTCTGATTCCCATTTGCCGCGCTCACGATCTGCGATTCTGCATCAAGCTCATCAACCGTTTTACGTTTGAAGGCGAACCCCCGCGAGGAGAGTGGGCATTTGACTACGGCTTGTCCGATGGGGGTGACTTTCGTGTGACTGGGGACTTCCGCGGGCGGGACTGCTCGTATCGTGGTGTCGACGCGTTGCGGGTGGATGGCTCTGTCACCGTTGATAGACGCAAGGAAGCCCTCAACGTCGAAGTGAACAACCTCTTTATTGTGCGTCGCGAGGGGATGGCAAGCGTTGCCTTCTCCGTGGATCCCGGGCGTGATCGTGTTGAGTTCAATGCGGAATCCACGATTGATCCGCTTGCGGCAATGCGTATGGTGGGAGTGCTGACGAACCTCCTGACAAGGCACGTCGTATTCGAAGGCGCGACGACCTTCACGGGTGGCGGTGTTGTAGACTATGGCGACACCTATGCGGCCACGGACTTCAAGGCCACCATTTCTGCTGACCAAGTGAACATTCCCCGGTTGAGCCTGGGAAAAGGCACTTTCGATCTTCGCATGCTCGGGTCATCCGTCACCGTCACCAATATTGATACCGGGGCTTATGGTGGATCGGCCTTGGCGGATATGTCGATTTCTATCCCGCCGTGGCGTGGCCCTCCCAAGCCGATTCCGTACAGGCTCAATGCAGAGTGGCGGGATGTTGATTTTGAACGGTTTGCGGAGCACATTGATTCCACCGACTCCAAACGCGAGTATCAGGGCAGTTTCTCTGGCCATCTCAAGCTTCAGGGAGCACTGGGAGAGGGGCATGCGAAGAGCCTGAATGGTTCCGGGGGGATCTACGTCAAGGATGGTCGCGTTTTCCAGCTTCCGCTATTTGGTGGCTTTTCCCGATTCATGACACGGATCATTCCGGGGCTCGACTTCGTTCTGAGGCAAAGTGACATGAAATCTGATTTCACCATAGAGAATGGACTGGCTACGACGGAGAAAATTGCCGTTGAGGGGGCTCTCCTGAGCCTGAAAGGGGATGGTGCCTATCAAATTGGTGGCGACTTGGACTTTGATGTGCAGGTGAAGCTGATGAAAGAACACACGTTGGTCGCAAAGCTCTTGCGCCTGGTGACTTACCCCATCAGCAAGCTGTTCGAATTTCGGGTTCGGGGGGCGGCTGCCGATCCCCGCTGGTATCCGGTGAACTTCTCGCTGGATCTGTTGGAGCGTATTGGGCTACGAAATGGAGACAAAGCCGCAGAAGCTGAAACCGAAGTCGGTGAGGATGCCGATGTCGACAAGAACACGGAAGTCGATGAGGATGCGGATGATGCCGTTGAGGAATTAGAGCCAAGTGGAGAAGAATGAAATTCTTTATTAAGACGTACGGATGTCAGATGAATGTCCGGGACTCGCAGTCCGTCGAAGTGCTGTTGGAGCGACATGGGTTGGAGCGGGCCCGTAGTGAGGCTCAGGCGGACCTGATCATTGTGAATACCTGCAGCGTTCGCGGCAAAGCTGAGGACAAGGCGATTGGCAAACTGGGGATTCTCGCCGCGAGCAAGCGCGAACATCCCGAACGCCTTGTCGGAGCGATGGGGTGTATGGTTCAGCGGCTGCGCGAGTCCTTGTTCGAGCGTGTGCCGAAGCTCGACTTTGCGGTGGGGACACGCCGCTTCGCGAGCATTCCTGCTATTCTGGATTTCATCCAATCGGGGCAGAAGCACGTGCTTGATGTTGGCACAGAGGATGAGAACTTCGAAGCGTTGACAGGGCATGAGGAGGGGGCTCTCTCTGCATTTGTCAACGTGCTGTTTGGTTGTGACCGACGTTGTGCGTACTGCATTGTTCCCGATGTGCGTGGTCGCGAGTGGAGTCGTCCCGGGGAGAGCATTGTACAGGAGGTCACCAGCCTTGCCCGCTCCGGAGTGAAAGAGGTCACGTTGCTTGGCCAGAGCGTCATGATGTATGGCCGTCGTAATCCCGTTTGGCCGGATGAGTCACGCTCTCCCCGTGGTTTCGTCGAGCCCTTCATCCGGCTGCTTGAAGCCGTGTGCGGAATCGAGGGCATCAGACGCGTTCGCTTCACGTCGAGTCACCCCTCCGGCTGCACGGCTGAACTGGCGGAGGCCATGAAGGCTCTTCCTGCGCTTTGTCCCCACCTGCACCTTCCGCTCCAATCCGGCTCGGACCGTGTTCTGAAGCGTATGCGGCGGGGCTATCTGTCCGCGGACTACCGTGCGGCCGTTGAGCGTTTGCGCGATGCCGTTCCGGAGCTTGCGATCACAACCGATATTATCGTTGGATTCCCCTCCGAAACGGCCGCTGAATTTGAGGAAACGCGGACATTCATGGAGACGATCGGGTTCGACAATGCCTTTGTCTTCAAGTACTCTCCTCGGCCCGGTACCCCAGCTGCGGCGTGGGAGGACGATGTCTCTGATGACGAGAAGCTCCGCCGCAACAAGGTGCTACTTGACGATCAGGATCAACGGGGCCGCCGTCTGAATGAGCAGCTTGTTGGGAATGTTGTTGAGGTTATGGTAGAAGGCGAAAGCCTGCGCAACAGTGCACGGTGGTCGGGACGCAGTCGCACGAACAAAATCGTGGTGTTTGATCCCGTTCCGGGCTGTGAGGTCGGTGATCTGATTCGTGTCAGGATTGACCGCGCGATGCCGCAAACCCTCTACGGGTCGATAGAGAAAGGTTGAGAGCAATGAGTGATTTGGCGATATGGACACTGGGATTGGGAGTTGTGCTCTTGAGCTTGCACGGTTGCTGTGCTTTCGCTCCAGAGAAGGCCCGTGCCGTCGCACTCGCGTTTCCGCGTCACAAGTGGGCAGGGCGCATTCTCTCCACGATAGCGTTGCTCTGGGCGGCATGGCTGCTCTACGAAATGCCGATGGGTCGGTTCGACAATCTGAAGCCGTGGCTCTATGTCATCACGCCGGTAACGATTGGCATGAGCTTCGTCTATATGGAGGAGCTCCTGGCTCCCCGTGCGCTTGGCGGCCTGATGCTGCTGTATCCTGGCCCCGTGCTGCTGTTGGCACGACTACATGAATCCCGGCTCAGCCTTGTTATGACCGTTGTGGCATACATCCTTGTGATCAAGGGGATTGCGCTTCTGCTCAGTCCCTATCTGTTTCGCAAAGCTGCTATGCGCATTGTCGCCAGCAATGGGATGTGCCGTGTGATGGGGTCAGTGGGTGTGGCCGTGGATCTGCTTCTGGTCATTCTCGCCCTGACGGTTTACTAGGACGCGCTTCCACTTCCGCGAGACACGTCAAGGTAGGTCAGGTATCGCGCACGGGGAATGAGCTCGGCACCCATGCTTGTCATGTGGGGATTGGAAACCTGACTGTCGATGATTTCGATGCCCTTGCTCTCCAGTGATTCGGCCAGTTTGATCAGTGCGAACTTGCTCGCATTGGGGACCGTGGAAAACATGGATTCCCCACAGAAACAGCGCCCCACGATGACCCCGTAGAGTCCTCCCACAAGCTCGTCCCCCTGCCAGACCTCAACGGAGTGAGCATGACCTTCTTCATGCAGGGCACAGTAGGCGATATCCATTTGCGGCGTGATCCATGTGCCGTCTTGATCGTCTCGCGGGATGTGGCGACAGTACTTGATAACGGTAGGGAAGTCCTCATCCCAAGTGTTGCGAAATCGGTCACTGCGCAGAATCCGCTGCATGCTCTTCGATACACGCAGCCGATCCGGGAACAGCACGAATCGCGGGTCGGGCGACCACCAGATGATGGGTTGCCCCTCTTCGTACCAGGGGAAGATCCCACTGCGGTAGGCGAGCAGAAGCCGTTCGACGCTTAGGTCGCCTCCGATAGCGAGAATGCCGTCGTCATCAGCATTCTCGATGGGAGGAAAACAGAGACGGTCAGGTTCGCACACGAACATAGCCTCGCTACTCCACCTTCTCAATTGATGCTGTCAGCCCGTACGATTGGAGTTGATCCTTGTGGCGTTGAGCCAAACTGCGCGCTTCCACTTCTGCAATGGCTCGCCCACGACGATGCGCTTCGATCATGATTTTCACCGCAAGCTCCTCGGGGTGACCGAACACGTCTACCAGGCTATCGATAACATGCTCCATCGAGTTGACGTCATCGTTGAAAAGAATAACCTCGTATAGACCATCATGCTGGATCTTGGCATCGCTATCGGGCGACTTGACCGTCTGAATGCTACTGTTGGTGAGTGTGTATGGCATGTGACTCTATGGCAGGTTTGGTAATCGCGTGTTCCGGTTTCATGGGATGCAGGATGGCACGGGGCGGGCGATAGGGCAATCGCCTTCTCTGGATGCGGACGCCTTGGCACCCAGTGGCTCCAGGGGGCTCACGAGCAGACGATCGAGTATTAGCTTCCAAATCATAGGGCTCCGTATATGCTGAGTTATCGGTGCGTAGCTCGGACCGAACCAAATTGTTTTCGTGGTCCGTGGGACCCCATACAAGTATCAGAATACACGCTCTGAAGTGACGATATGAAAGAAGAGATAGTCTACGATTTTGATACTCCGATTTCGCGACTGGGAACGCATGCGGAGAAGTATGATGCCCGTGAGCGTTTCTTTGGGGCTCCGGAAGTCGAGCCTTTCTGGGTTGCGGATATGGATCTACCGTCACCTGCCTTTCTTGTCGAAGCGCTGCGTGAACGCATTGGGCATCCCATGTTCGGGTACACCGAGCAGTATGACAATGTCTTCGAATCCATTATCTG
>JABGOW010000474.1 GCA_018645275.1 Verrucomicrobiota bacterium | reverse complement strand
GGAAAGCACATAGCAAGCCTGGCCACGGGCCAACTCTTGCTTGAGAAACCGGACCTTGAGCGTTTCCGCCGACAGGCGAAGACATTCGGGTTCGACGAACAGAAGTACCTCGAAGCGCTTGAAGAGATCCCCGTCGTTTCTGAAGATCAGCTTCGAAAGGTAACGACATTCTTGGGAAGCCTCGCCATCCTCATCACGCAACTGGGCTATGCCAGACTCAAAAGCAAAGAGGAAGCCTTGCATCTGGCGGAGGAAGTGGCCGAGCGCAAACGAGCAGAACAGGCTGCGCAGAGTTCAGAACTCAAACACCGCATATTGCACGAGAACATGCGTGATGCATTTGTCAGCGTAGCAATGAGTGGAGAAATTCTGGAGTTCAACGGGGCCTATCAGGACATGTTGGGATATACTCGGGAGGAGCTCTTCACCAAGACCTACACGGATCTTACGCCTGAGAAGTGGCATGCCTTTGAGCAGCGCATTGTGACTGAACAGATTCTACCGAACGGGTACTCTGATGTGTATGAAAAGGAATACCGCCGCAAGGACGGTACGGTATTTCCGGTTGAATTGCGCGCGATTCTGATGCTGAACGCAGCTGGAGAACCGCAGGCCATGTGGGGCATCATCCGCGACATCACCCAACGGAAGCGAGCAGAAGAAGAGCGCATCAAGATGGAAACCAAGATGCTCCAGGTTCAGAAACTGGAGGGTCTGGGCATTTTGGCAGGCGGTATCGCACACGACTTCAATAACCTGCTCATGGGCATCTTGGGGAACATTGAACTCTCGATCGAGGATCTGCCTCCGATGTCGCCAATACGGGATAATCTGACTAGCGCGATGCAGGCCGGGAAGAGCGCCGCTGACTTGTGTCGCGTGCTGCTTGCATCCGATGGGCTCGAAGCCACCGAGATGTTTCGCGAGGCGCAGCACAGAGATGGCGAGAGAATCGATTGCATCATTCTCGACCTGACGATGCCTCGCATGAACGGAGAGCAGGCGTTCAGGGAAATCCGTCAGCTCAGCTCCGATGTGCCGGTGCTGCTTTCCAGCGGCTACAACGAGGAAGAAATTCTCCGGCCATTTGCCGCCGATGCGCAGTTGGGATTCATTCACAAGCCATATCAGATGGCCACGTTGATGGGCAAACTGCGCTCCCTTCTTGGGGAATAGTCTGCGAAGACTCTTCGGGACAAGTCCTGGAATGTCGCCTATACTGAGTGTGTACCGAGGTGGCTGACATCAAGTGGAACGGGAGGGTTTGATGAGCGCACAGATTGGTGAATTGATTTTTCTGGAGGTACTGGCAGCGCGTTTCAAGATTCCGACACCCGACTTTGTCGTGGAACCCGTCCGGCAATCCGACGTGAAGCAGAAGTTGGCTGCCTGGGGCAGTGGCATCGTCAAGCCGGATGTCCTTGCCGGCAAGCGGGGCAAGGCAGGGGTGGTTCGCGAGGTGAGTGATTGCCACAAGGCGATGACGCTTCTCAAGAAGGTGGCGGCGAAGGTCGTGTCCGGCCAGCAGCCCCGGACGGCTTACATGGTCCAAACGGTGCCTGCCGATGTCGAGGTGTTTTCGGCCATCACCTACAATTCCCGCTATCTCGCGCCCTCTCTCACGGTCTCGACAAAGGGGGGCGTCGATATCGAGTCGGTAAGCGAAGCGGACAAGGTCACGGTACCTCTAAACGTGTTTCGCGGGTTGAATGCCTATCAGGCGTCACAGGCCCTCGTCAAGGCGGGGCTTCCAGAGGGCAAGCTCAACTCGAAGTTGGCGCTCTGCCTGGTGAAACAGTGGGACATGTTCAGCGCAACGGGCATGCAGAGTTGCGAGATCAATCCCTGGCGAGTGACGCGAGCCGGCAGTGTTTGTGCCTGCGATTTCAAGGGCACGTTTGACCAGAACAACATCAAGTTCAAGGATCTGGGCTTCGAGCTGCCCGAGTACCCGACCTCGGTGGATGCATTCGAGGAGGAGATGAATGCCTGGGCGGCGGCGAGTCACCAGGGGCAGGCTCACGTTGCTGATCTTGGAGGAAATACCATTCTCCCCATGCTGTTTGGCGGTGGGGCCAGTACGATTGCGATCGAGACTTTGGCACAGGCCGGGGGCGACCCCATGTTCCTTTCGGACTTCGGCGGCAATCCCCCCTATGAGCGCATGAAGAAGACCGCGGAAATCTGTCTGCGGCACAAGTTTGCTGATGCATCACTGCTCTTGATTCTCGGCGGCAAAGCCAACAACACGCAGATCGACATCACATTTGCAGCGATTGCCGATGCCCTGCAAGAGTGGGTGGATGAGCATGGCCCGCATCCGATACCCGTGGTGATCGGCCGCGGCGGGCCCGGCTTGGTGCAGGGGTTTGCCGTCATGAAGAAGACGCTTGAAAACCTTGGGATGCCGTACGTGTTCTTTGGGCCCGACACGCCCATTACGCTGGTGGCGGCTTATGCCGCCAGACTTGCGAAGCAGTGTGCCAAGGCGAACGGAGGTGCAAAATGATTGCCAGGTCATTGAGCGGGCTATTGAAGAAAGGCGATCGCGTGGCCGTATCGAACATCACCGGACGCGAGGCTTCCAAGGTGAGCACGATTTCGCAGCAGTACTGTGGCAACATCGTGGCGGGTTGGGCGCTGGGCAAGGCGGGGAGCCGGATTGAGGTGGCGGGCGGAAAATCAATTCCTGTTTATGGCCAGTTTGACGAGATGATCACGCAGTTGCCGGAGAAACGTCGCCCGACGAAAGTCATCGTGTATTCGCCGCCCGACGCGGTCTATGGTGATGTCAAAGAGGCTCTTGAAAACCACCGGGGCAGCGTCAGAACGGTGTTCGTGATTACAGAGAACGTCTCCATTGAGGTGACGTCCAAGCTGCGGCGGCTGGCCGACACAGAGGGCGTCGACATCCTGGGATGCAACACGCTGGGGGTGATCAACGTGCACGACAAGGTGCGCGTTGGTGCCGTAGGCGGCGACTCACCAAGCGAGACATTCAGGAAGGGCAGTGCCTGCGTCATTTCCAACTCGGGGAACATGGTCAACACAATCGCCTCGTACCTGCAGTCGGCGGGGCTGGGTGTCTCCTACGGCATTTCAACAGGCAAGGATGTCAACATCCTGACGCCATTGAAGGATTTGTTGCCGCTGGCGATGCGGGATAAACGCACCAGCATGGTCGTGCTGTACGTGGAGCCGGGTGGCGTGTACGAGGCCGAGGCCATCGAGGCGATCCAGAAGGCGCGCACCACCAAACCAATCCTGGTGTACGTGGCTGGTGAGTTTGCCGAGAGTATGAACATCTCACTCGGACATGCGGGCGCCGTGGTTGACGGAGTCGGCTCTTCGGCCTCGGCAAAGAAGGCGCTGTTCGATGAGTATTTCGAGGTTCCGGTATTCGATGCTGATGATCGTCGCAAGTACTCCAAGCGCATGTCGTCACACCCGCGTGGGCTTCGTGTTAATGCCCTGCATGACTTGGTTCCGGCGGCGACGGCCCTGATGGCCGCAGCAAAGATCAAGCGCGACTTCGCGCCGCTTCGGCCGCTGGCACTGCGCCCGTGGTTCGTGGAATTGGGCGCCCTCGCGGAGGTGCTCCCGCGGGATCTTGTGCCTTATGTGGCGGACATTCCGAAGCCCTACGGAAAGCTCGTGAAGCACTATGTGACGTCCAGTATCGGGCGCGTCACCAGCCGACAACCGATGCGCGATGCCTCGCACGCCTCGTCCAACGATGGGGCTACCCCGCGGGTTTATGGCCGCTCGCTCACAGGCCTGATGAAGACGAGCTCTTTTGTCGAGACGGTACTGTTGTATTGGTTGGGCCAGCCCGTCAAACATGCCTTTGAAGCGCGCCTTTTCGACATGAGCCTGATGGCCGCCTTGACCAATGGGCCGGGAACGATCTCTGCTCAAGGGGCCAAACTGTCTGCCTCGGCTGGCAACGCCCCGAACACGGCGATGATGGCGACTCTGGGGAGCATCGGTACGGTGCATGGTGGCAATGGCGCTAAGGCCGCACGCATGCTGATCAAAGTGTTCCGTGATACAGATCTGGTTGATCCATACGACAGCAGTGCGGCCCCAGATCTTGATGCGTTGGTGAGCGAGTTCGTCAAGCAGTTCAAGGAGCGCAAGAAGATCGCGAAAGAGGCCGGCGTGGCCTACGAGAAAGTGCCTTGCCTGGGGCACCCGGTTTTCAACACCGAGGCGGTCAACTACGACCCGCGCGAACGTGTGATTGATGAGGTCATGCGCGAGGAGAAGCTCTACAACGTCTTCCTGGACTTCTATCACCGTCTCGCGCGCGGCATGATGGAGCAGCATGCCACGAGTAAGGTCCACGCGGTTAACGTCGATGCGGCATTGACCTGCGTGCTGATGGGTATTGCCTGGCCGTTGCTGGTCGACAAGAAAATCACGGTCGAGCGTGCGATAGATCTCCCGTTTCTAGCCTTTGCACTTGGTCGCGTTGCCGGTGGGGCTGGGGAGTATCTCGATCACCGTGACAGCGGCACGGCGATGGACATGCGCGTCCCGGTTAACGAATGCCGCTTCCTCGGCCGCGATCAGGATTGAGGCGATACAACTGAGGCGTTCTGATCCATTTCTTATTGCTTGAGGTGTGATGCACGTCATACTCTTCGCGTATGAGCGACAAGAGCCAATTGAGTCCCCGTTTCGCCGCGGAGCGCGACGCCTTTTTTCGGCGACTGAGGGGGGGGCAGCTCCAGCAGCTGTTTGACCATCTGCCTGAAGTCTACTTCGTTGTGAAGAACTGCGAAGGACGGGTTGTTATGGCTAATGAGGTGGCCGTCCGGCTATGTGGTTTCAGCCGTGAATCCGAGATGATCGGAAAGACCGATTACGACATCTTCGCCCGGGATCGCGCTGATATCTATGTCCGCGATGACCGCCATGTCTTTGAAACCGGCGAGAGCATCGTAGACCGGGTGGAAATGGCTCCCGACCCCAGCAATTCGATCAACTGGTTTGTGACAACCAAGATTCCTCTCTATGCAGAGGAAGGGTCCATTATCGGGCTGGCCTGTATTGCCCGCAACATGACTGGTGCCTACGAGAAACTCCGCCCCTACACGGAGATGAACCAAGTGCTTGAGTACGTAAGGGAGAACCATGCGCAGTCGATGAGGATCGAAGACCTTGCCAACCTGGTTCATCTGTCGCCAAGTCAATTCGAACGACGTTTTCGCAAGGTCTTCCATATCACCCCCACCCGGCACATTCTGAATGTCAGGCTCCGTGCGGCTTGCAATAGACTGACGTCGACAAACGATACCATTGCCGCCATTGCCCAGTCCGTTGGCTTCTACGATCAGAGTCATTTCAGCCGGAATTTCAAGAAAGTCATGGGCGTCGCACCCGGTGAATACCGTCAGCAGGGCCGCAAGAGCCCGTGGTGATGTACATTCCGTTGCGGATTCCGTACAAGTCATAGACTGGCGCATCCTGCTAGCGTTCTGGTAGTCCACGATGGACATAGAGTCATTCACTGGGAGAAAAGAATGAGACGCTTCTTGTTGTCAACCTTGCTTCTGGGGGCGATATCTTTGCCTTCTCTGGGCATGGAAGTTCCCGCTGGTTTCAAGCCGCTGTTTAATGGTGAGAACCTGGATGGGTGGTGGGGGCTGAAGACCGAGGACCCCGCCAAGTGGATGGCGTTGCCTCCGGCAGAACTCGAGGCAAAACGGCTTGCGAGCCTTGCCGATATCAAGGCGCACTGGCGCGTGGAAGATGGCGTTCTTGTCAATGATGGGAAGGGTCTGTTTCTTTCCACTGAGAAGAACTACGGCGACTTTGAACTCCTGCTTGAATATCGCACCGTTCCGCGCGCCGACAGCGGGATCTACCTACGCGGCATTCCCCAGGTGCAAATCTGGGATTACACCGACAAAGCAAAATTCAGACTCGGCGCGGACAAAGGCTCCGGCGGGCTTTGGAACAATAGAGTGGATCGGGCAGGTAAGGATCCGAAGGTTCTGGCCGATAAGCCCTTTGGTGAATGGAATGCGTTCCGCATCCTGATGGTGGGGGAGCGGGTAACCATCCATTTGAACGGCCGGCTCGTGGTTGATCACGCGCGCTTGGAGAACTACTTCAACCGCCAGCAAGCGGTGCCCCGCAGCGGACCCATACAGCTCCAGACTCATGGTGGCGAGATCCGCTGGCGCAACGTGTTCATTCGCGAGATCGGAAGCGAAGAGGCCAATCAGATTCTGACCACTCAGGCGCACGACAAGGGCCAGCCCATCTATGACGGAAAGAGTCCGGCAGGATGGAAAGGCGCCATCGAGAACTACGCGTTTGAAAGCGACCTGATTCAGTGCAAGCCGGGCAAAGGGGGGACGATCTTCACCGATCGGATGTATTCCGATTTTGTTGCTCACTTTGAGTTCAAGCTACCTCCAGGAGGCAACAACGGGCTGGCAATCCGGTATCCCGGCAAGGGGAACCCCGCTTATGCCGGGATGTGTGAGCTGCAGGTTCTCGATAACACCGCAGCGAAATACGCCAAGCTTGATACGCGGCAGTTTCACGGCTCAGCCTATGGCATGGTTGCCGCACAGCGCGGATACCTCCGCCCGGTAGGCGAGTGGAATTTTCAGACAGTTGA
>JABGOW010000099.1 GCA_018645275.1 Verrucomicrobiota bacterium | reverse complement strand
GGCAACATGGATCGGGAGATGATGGAGGTGGATCTTGAATCCATGTACGAAGCCGGACTGCGCAAAGCGTTGTTTCTTGAGGTCAACATCGGGGTGCCACGCGGTCCTGTGGATTTCATGAGCGAAGCTTGGCAGGATAACTTTGCCAATGCGGCTAAGCATGCGGACAAACTGGGTATTGAGATCATCCTAGGTACGGGACCGGGCTGGTCAGGATCCGGCGGACCATGGGTCAAGCCCGAGCAGTCGATGCAGCATCTGTGTGCCAGTTCCATACAGATCAATACACCCGGGCCCACCCAGGTAAAACTGCCCATTCCCAAACCGCTTAAACCATCGCAATTTGCCGGACTCAAAGGCAATCTGACTAAACAACGCAACAAATGGTACGCCGATGTGGCTGTTCTGGCCTTCCCGACTCCAACGCCGACACCGGCACCGGACAGGCTGGATGTCAAAGCGTTGCAGAAAACAGGTCCTTATTCGATCCGGAAAAATGTGCTCCGGCAGGTGCCGTCAACCGCCGAGTATCCCGAGCCAGCGGCTACCGCTGTGATTCAACCGGAAAGTATCATCGATCTGACCGGTAAGATGCAACCTGACGGTAGTCTCGACTGGCAGGTGCCCGCGGGCAACTGGACGATCATGCGCTTTGCTGCACGAAGCACGGGGCAGACCACTCGTCCTGCACCCGCTCCCGGTCATGGGTTTGAAGTCGACAAGTTCGACGCCAAGGCCTTTGAATTTCATTTTGAAAATTTCCACCAAAAACTGATGGATAAGATCGGCGAACGCCGCCCGAATCGTGGCTGGACCGCACTGCATCTCGACAGCTGGGAGATGAGTTCGCAAAACTGGACTAAGGCATTTCGTGAGGCATTCCAGAAGCAGTGTGGGTATGATCCGCAGCCTTTCTATCCCGCGTATCACGGGCTGATTGTCGGTTCGCGCAAGCAGACCGAGCGCTTTCTCTACGATATGCGCCGGGTCGCTCAGGAGCTGTTGCTGACTCAGCATGCGCAGACCATCAAGGACACCGCGCACAAGAATGGCTTCTATTATACCAGCCAGGGCTACGACATGAACCCGGCCGGCGATCTGGATATTCTCTCCATTGCTGATATCCCCTCCTGTGAGTTTTGGCACAATAACCGGATTGATACCATCTACAGCTGTGTCGAGGCTGTTTCGACGGCGCACACCATGGGCAAGCCGATCGTCCGCGCCGAGGCCTTTACCTCGATAGGTGGCGTCTTTGGCGTGAGTCCCGGCGACATGAAGAACCAGTCTAACTGGGCCTTTGCCATGGGGATCAACGAGTTTATTTTTCACACCTTCCAGCATCAGCCGCTGGGTAAGGAAGGTCCTCGGCCCGGGATGACGATGGGTGCGCATGGTATTCACTGGCATCGTAATCAGACCTTCTGGCCGATGGTTGATGCCTACCACGAGTATGTTGCGCGCTGCGGGCAGATCCTGCGCCAGGGCGTGAGCGTAGCGGACGTGCTCTACCTGACCCCGGAAGGCGCACCGAGCATTTTCCTAGCGCCGAAAGGCGCCTTGGATGCCAACAAGGATAAACATTCCTACGGGTTTGACGCGGTCAGCCCGCGCATCCTGATGCAACGAGCCCAAGTAAAAGACGGCAGAATCTCTTTTGATCAGGGGACATCATACAGCTTGATGGTCCTGCCTAACGTAGAGACCATGACCCCGGAGTTACTGGAAAAAATCACGGAACTGGTCAAAGCAGGGGCAACCATCCATGGCGTGCCTCCCGTGGCATCTCCCAGCCTGATCGGCTTCCCCGACTGCGATGCCCGCGTGAAGATGCTGTCGGACGCACTTTGGGGCAAGGGTTCCGAATCGCTGCGGCGGGTCGGCAAAGGGCGGGTGCTGGGTCGCGGGGGAATGGAACCGTGGAAACTTAAGGGGAATAAACCCGTTAAGTCGGCACAGTACCCAAATTACCAAGACACAGCGGCGTTGCTTGAGCAAGACGGGCAGCAGAAGATCTTCTCAAGCGATGGCAATCTGCGGTTCCACCAACGGCGCACGGCCGATCGCGATATCTTCTTCGTTGCCAATCGAGACGGCGGTCCTTCCTCCTGCACGGGGGTCTTCCGTACCGACGGTGCGAATCCTGAGCTGTGGGATCCAACCAACGGCAGCGTCAAGGCACTACCATCTTTCAGCAAGCAGAAGAACGGCACCGTACGTGTACCGCTGCAGTTTGCGGCTCACGAAGGGCTTTTCATTGTCTTTGACCGCACGGCAACGGCTGAAAAAAGTGAGGGCGCTAATTTCGCATCGCACAAGCCACTTCAGACCATTGATGGAACGTGGCAGGTTCGCTTCGATCCAACATGGGGTGGGCCAGATCAACCTGTCTCCTTCGCCGCACTAACAGATTGGACGACTCATAAGGACTCCGGGATCAAGTATTACAGTGGCATCGCCGTCTATCAGACACGCTTTAACAGCAACCCTGCCGAGCTGGATTCCGAGACGCTACTGGATCTGGGCAAGGTCGAGGATATGGCGCGAGTCACGCTTAACGGCAAACTGCTCGGAACCGTCTGGAGCGCGCCTTACAGAATGAACCTCCCCGCAGGATTATTGAAGAAGGCCGACAACCTCTTGAAAATCGAAGTTGTCAATACTTGGCATAATCGTCTTGTGGGTGATACGAAGCCGAAAGATAAGGACGCGAGAAAGCTACAGTGGGAGAACGGCCTGCTGGGTGGGAAGTCTTATTCTGCCGGTCGTTATACCTTCTCAAACAAACCGGATGCCAGAGGCAAACTCCACCCCGCCGGGCTGCTCGGCCCGGTACGCATTATGACCTCTGGAGATAAATAGAAGCATCGAACAAACGCGTTGCACAGCGATCCCGCTAAGCGGGACGCGTGACCGCAAACGTTAGCCACAAGAGAATCATATGAAAAGAATAGGTATCATTACGTGTATTTTGTTCTGCCTTATGGCGGATTTCGTTTGCACTGCCGAAACGAGAGATTTCGAGGCGCAGTTTCGCAATCCGCCCCACAGTGCCGGCATCCGCGCTTTCTGGTGGTGGCTCAACAGCAATGTCACCAGGGAAGCTATCACCCGTGACCTGGAGGAGATGAAGGACAAGGGCTTCAACGGTGCATTGATTTTTGATGCGGACGGCAGCGCTCTGCAGAAAAATCGCAAAGCGCCCGCGGGACCGGTGTTTGGGAGCCCTGAATGGACAGAGCTCTTTGTCCATGCCTGCAAGGAGGCCAAGCGTCTAGACCTTGAACTGAGCCTGAACATCCAGAGCGGCTGGAACTTGGGCGGACCGAAGGTAACGAAGGAAGAGGCGACACAACAGCTAATCTGGTCTAAGACGGAGATTGAGGGACCGACGGCTATTGAACAGGTTCTGAAACGACCGATAAAGGAAGGGTCATTTTATAGAGACATTGCCGTCATTGCCGTTCCCATGCCGCAGGTGCAGAACGATCAGACAAGCAACGCTACTGAGAAGATAGAGTGTCGACTCCAGGCCAGTTCCTCACAGCAGGGCTTTCCCGGAACCAGAGCCATGGATGGAGACCCCGAGACCTTTTGGGTATCCGAAACGGCCCCTGACAAAGACAGACCACAGTGGTTGCTTCTGAGTTTATCAAAACCGGTGGACCTCTCTGAACTGTCGCTGCAGGGCCGCAGGGGCTATGGCCCACGTGAATGCAAGATTCAGATCTCGCTTGACAACACCACATTTCGTACGGTTGGAGACATCACATTGAAGGACGGAGAGAAGTTGAAGGCACAGTTTGGCCAGCAGCAGGCAAGATTTGTTCGCCTTCTCTTTGCCAGTGCCTATGACAGAAGCGGTGTCGACGGTAGGGCACGCAATGTTCAGGTGAGAGAAATCAACCTGCCTGGCGTGGTCATGTCAGGCTCGCCGGTAAACCCAACAGTTCGTCCCATCAAGGATCTGAAACTCAAGAGCGCCACGCGCGAGCTCGGCGGCTCGGCGCCGGATTGCCGACACCTGCTTGAAACAGCGCCAGAAATGCCTGGCGAAGGCGTGGTTAGAAGCAAAGATATCCGCAATATCACCGACAAGATGGACGAAGACGGGACACTTCGCTGGAATGCGCCCAAGGGCGATTGGGTGATTCTACGCTTCGGCCATACCGCCACCCGTGCCCATGTCTCTACTCAGAGTGTCGGATGGGGCGGGCGCGTACTCGACTATCTCAACCCCCATTCCCTTGACGTCTATTGGAATCGGAACATTGAGCCCTTGATCGATGCCATTGGGCCCCTGGCGGGAACGGCCATGCGCTATATCCATACCGACAGCTGGGAAGGCGGCGGCATGAGCTGGACGCCCGGCTTCGACCGAAGCTTCAAAAAGAACCGTGGATATGACGCGCTTCCATGGCTGGCGGTCATCGCCGGGCATGTCGTCGATAGCCGTGAGGATTCCAATGCCTTTCTCGCCGATTTCCGAAAGACCATTGGCGACCTCGTGGCGAACCATTATGCCCACCTGGCAAAGCTGGCCGCCAAACATGGCATGGCCACCCACCCCGAGTGTTCCGGACCCCACGCCGGCCCCCTGGATGGAATGAAGAATTACGGTCGAAGCGAAATCATGATGAGCGAATTCTGGTCCCCATCGCCACATAGGCCGACCCCAGACAACCGTTTCTTCGTCAAGCAAGCCTCATCCGCCGCGCACACTTACGGCAAACAACTCGTCGGCGCCGAAGGCTTCACCACCATAGGCCCCCACTGGAACGACGTACCGTGGTTAGCCATGAAGCCAAGCTTCGACCACGAGTTCTGCGAAGGACTAAACCTCCTGTTCAATCACACCTTCACCTGCTCCCCCAAAGAAATGGGCACGCCCGGCCAAGAGTACTTCGCGGGCACCCATTTCAATCCGCAAGTCACTTGGTGGGATGAATCTCACGCATTCATAGACTACTTCAGACGCTGCCAGTATCTCGCCCAGCAAGCAGATTTCATCGCCGACGTGGTCTATTACTACGGCGACCACGTGCCCAACATCGCGCGCCGCAAGGCCGATGACCCGGCGGGCGCTCTGCCAGGCTATGATTATGACGTGCTCAGCGAAGAACTCCTCCTTTCCAGCATGACCGTGAAAAAGGGGCGTCTCACACTGCCTTCGGGGATGGTTTATCGTGTGCTGGTACTGCCGGATCACCGTGTGCTGTCGCTGGCCGCGTTGAAGAAGGTGGATACCCTGGTTCGCGGCGGCGCTACCGTCATTGGGCCCAAGCCGCTTAGGGCCGTCAGCCTCGTAGGTGGCGAAGAAGGTAGAGCGGAATTCAAGGAACTGGCCGATGGACTCTGGGGGGCTGGTATCAAAGAAGCGACCACGTCCGGAACACGTAAGGTCGGCAAAGGGCGCATTGCCTGGGGCATGGCCGCACGCGATCTGCTGCAGGCCGATGGTGTCGCCTCTGATGTTGCGTTTGAAGATAAGAAAATGGGGTCGAGTGTCAACTGGATCCACTATCGGATTGGTGATGCGGATGTTTATTTTCTATCTGAGCCCAATGGCAAGGCAAGGCGCGTTAACGCAATATTTCGTTGTGATGGCCGTATTCCTGAACTGTGGGACGCGGTAGATGGATCCATTCGGGAAGCAAATACCTTTAAGTTTGTCGACAGATGCACTCAAGTGCCGCTGGAGTTCGATTCGTACGACAGCATCTTTGTTGTGTTCCGCAAGAAATCGGGACACGATCGCAATAACGGCCCGAACGCCCCAACGTGGCGGCAGGCACAGGTGATATCCGGTCCGTGGGATGTATCATTTAATCCGGCATGGGGTGGCCCCAAAAAACCGGTCCGCTTTGATGCCCTTACAAGCTGGGCCGATCACAACGATTCGGGAATTAAGCACTACTCCGGCAAAGCCGTATACCGGACGAACTTCAGTCTCGCCGACGGTCTGTCAGGCAAGCCACTTGCCCTTGAACTGGGCGACGTCAAAGACGTAGGCATTGCCAGGGTAACGCTCAATGGGATTGACCTAGGCGTCGTATGGC
The DNA here is from genome assembly GCA_018645275.1 of Verrucomicrobiota bacterium. Taxonomy (GTDB): domain Bacteria; phylum Verrucomicrobiota; class Kiritimatiellia; order UBA8416; family UBA8416; genus JABGOW01. The sequence continues at coordinate 580 of JABGOW010000099.1, read as the reverse complement.
GTCCCCCATTCCGCGCGGACATCAGCAAAGCCGTCAAACCTGGCGACAACAAGCTCGAGGTCATGGTCGTCAACTCATGGCGCAACCGCCTCATCGGCGACAACAAATTGCCCGAAGACAAGCGGCTGACAAAAACAAACATCAGGGTTATCGAGCGCACCGAGTCAAGCCGCCTAACGAAATGGGAATTGGAAGAGTCCGGACTCCTTGGACCTGTGCGGATTACGGAAAAGATTACGGAAAATTGACACATACGAACAGCAAAAACAATGAATGCCGAACAATCTCATTCAGTCGACACCTGAAGGCGCGCCTGATGAGTGACGTTGGCCAATAACGGATAAACGAAGGAACTAAGATATGACTGACAGAAAATATCCAGAGGGAATCACGAGGCGGGAATTTGGTATGATTGCAGGAGCAGTCGGAGCAGCCTGGGGCATGAGCCACGCGACAGCTTTTGGGGCAGAACCTGCCGGGCCACCGGTGGATGCTGACGGCAAAGTGATCGCGGGTTTCGAGGACAAAGGTAAGCCAGCTTCAAAGTCCAGTAAGGTCTGGCATCCGTTTTCTGATCGGA
>JABGOW010000203.1 GCA_018645275.1 Verrucomicrobiota bacterium | reverse complement strand
CGCGCGGATCGGAGTCCCAGTCATCGATTCCCAGGACGCCGTACCACTCTTCGGGATGGTCGTCGTGGGTCATCTCGTCGCCGAACTTCCACCAGCCATCGCGCCACATGAACAGGCATCCGCCCTGTCCGCCAGCGTCGATCATGGACTGGACCATGTAGATGTCGCCATCGCGCTGTTCCGCCAGCGTGTTGCCGCCGTAGCCCATTTTGCCCGGGCCGCTGGGTGAGACGGAGAGGCCGAACTCGCCGAGCACAAACGGCTTATCGACGGCGTGCTCGCGGATCAGCCATTCGACATGCCCACGGTACTTGAGTGAGCGCTGTAGTTGGTCGCCGGTGTACATGTAGTCGTTGAAGAAGACGACGTCCCACATGGACTGATCCAGGAACTCATTGTGCATGCAGTGGGAGTATCCCAGAAGGCAGTGCGGGTTCTCCGCCTTAGCGGCTGCCACGAGTTCTTGGCACGCCTCCCGGTAGGCGTCCATCCCGGACCGGACCATCTCTTCGATGTGCGGCTCGTTGGATATGCTGTGAAACAGGATGTTGGCGAACGGCTTGGCGGCACGGATGACGCTGGCCAGCTCATCGCGCGCTTCCTTTGCGTAGGCGGGATCGGTCAGGTAGCGTCCGAAATCGACGTAGGATCCCTGGATGACCATCAATCCGTGCTTCTGAAACAGGCGCAGCTCATCGGTCGTGTAAGGATTCCACGTTCGCACGGTGTTGAAGCCCGCCGCCTTGAGCAGCGCGATGTCGTGTTCCATCAAATCAGGATCAAACGTTCGGTCCCAGGGCGTGGACCCTCTGCCTCCGCCCAGCTCATACCCCTGGCCCTTTACAAAAAACGGTTCCCCGTTCAGGTGGAACCATCCATCCATGATCGTCACGTCACGTGGCATTGTCGTTGTCTTTTCGCGGCACGCCAGGAACGTCAGCACCATTCCTGCCGCAATCACGAGTTTCAGAGTTAGCCGGGTCTTCATAGTTGTCAAGTTGTCAAGAAAACTGAGCTTTTGCCGCTGCGAGGGATTCTGAACCGCGAAAGGCGCGAAAGGACACGAAAAGGAACAGAGGGCTGACGGTTTTTGGGCTGCAGTCTTTCCAGCCGAGACAGGCTTCACGAGGGAGCCTGTTTCGGGGCGTATGGGGGGTGGACTTCCTTTACGCGCTGGATTTCCTCGCCAGGCTCGAGCGGGAAGTCGAACAGGCGGGGGAGTTTCACGTTCAGGTCGGGGAAGGACGGGCTGCGGAGCTCGGCCTCCTTGTCGCATGCCTGGATGAGCCGGTAGGTGCTTCCATCAAGCAGGAATAGCTCCACGCAGGAGGGGTAGGGGGTAACGAGCCATACCTCCTTCACGCCGCTCCGGGCATACAGGTCCAGTTTCCTCGTGCGATCGTAAATAGCCGTAGCGGGCGACAGTATCTCGATCACCAGCGTGGGGGGGCCGTCAATGTGGGAGGGTCTGATTCGCTCTTCATCGCACACGACCACCAGATCGGGCTGAACGACATCGAAATCAGTCAGCCTGACGTCGACGGGGGCAGGGTAGATATCGCACGGTTTGCCCTCAAAATGCTCCTCCAGCCATCGCGTCAGTCGACTGGCGATTTTCTGATGCCGTGTCGATGGGGCGGGACTCATGGCGTGAATCTCGCCGTTCACGATCTCGTGGCGCTCGTCGCCATTCCAGGAACGGTAATCGTTCCACGTGTAGCGGTCATCTTTGTGTTTCGGTGCGCCCATCGTCTGCTCCTCTCTCTAGTCTCTCCATGCTACTGTCGCGCCTCCTGAAAGCAAGTATGATCGGAAGGTCTCCGAGCTTGCTCACCGGATCCATTTCTCCACGACTTTCCCGTCTTCCCAGACAACAAGTGGCGTGTTGGTGGCCTTGGCGATGCGGCGGGCGGCCTTGGCGGCGCGGCGCAGGGCGGGTTCCACGCCGCGGATGTCGGGATCTTTCACGCGTCGTTGTTTGCTCATCGTTCTTCCTCCTCGATCAGGATGGGTTTGGGACCCGAATTGTCGTAGTGGGCCCAGGCGTTGACCGACGGTTTGTAGATGGTCTCGAAGTTCTGCTGCCCCAACGTGAAGCGCCGTCGCACGGTTGGCTCTGGTATGGCGTGTCCGCCCTGGCGTACGCGGGTGGTGACACGGGCGATCGCGAGGTCGACGCTGGGGAGTGCGAGAAAGATGAGCTTCACAGCGTAGCCCTGGGCCTGCCAGCGCGGGATGAGGCGCGCGTAACGTTTGCCGCTGAGCGTGGTCTCAATGGCAACGTTGTGGCGATGGGTGAGGTGATCGTCCAACTCCCTTAACATGACCTTGCCGGCTTTAAGTGCTGCCAGTTCAGGAGAGAAGGGGGAGAGCCCGTGTGCGATGTAGTCGGCGTTGATGAAAACATGACACCCGGCTTCACGAGGAAGATACTCGCGCGCGAAGGTCGTCTTGCCGGCGCCATTGGGTCCCGCGATGATCAGCAACTTGAGCTTGGATGTTAAGTATGCGCCAGGAGGCTCGGCCACCATCTGCGGCTGGTGTTCGTTCCGCGATGCGTAAGACATGTACACGTCCGACGGCAGGGGAGTGCTGTCATGACGAACAACCGCCGTGATAGCCTCGAAGAGAGGATGGGCGGTGTTTATGCTGAAATTGCGGCGGTTTCCTTCGCGACAGCTGACCACAAGTCCGCTCTCCTCCAGCGCATTGAGTCCCCGCTGAAACACGCCGGGCGCCTTTCCCAGCATACGCCCCAGTTCCGACATCGAGAGCGCCCGGTCGGATTCCTCCGTCAGTATTTGCAGGATCGCAAGTTGGTTTGGCGAAAACACAGTCGGGCTCCGTTAATCCCTAATTATGCATAAGGCATAACAGGAGTCAAGCGAAGAGGGGACGCGTGCCGTTTGATTTGTTGCATCAGTCCTCTATGCCGTTGCGCCAATCAAGACTTCTGCGGGGATTTGCAGCCCACGGTGGAGCTTCCGAATCATGGATAGAGACAGGTGCCGCTTGTGATTGAGCACTTCGCTCACCCTGGAGCGCGATCCCATGTAAGGTTCAAGGTCTTTTCTTGTGAGATCCATCTGGTCCATTCTGAATCTGATGGCTTCGATCGGGTCCGGAGGAATGGCCGGATAGTGCGTTTCCTCGTAGCGATTGATGAGCAGCGTCAATACCTCCAACCTGTCAGCTTTGGCGGTTCCCTGTTCCGGATTAGCAGCGAACAGCTTTTCGACGTCGACGATCGCCTCGTCATACTCTTGTTCAGTTCGGATAGGTTTCAGTTTCATCGGTCACCTCTCGTATGTGTCACTCAAACCGCAATCGGTCATATTCAGCATGCGTACCAACCCACTCAATAAGCACGGCCCCGCTAACATAGCGAACGACCACCACGAGCCTGTAGCTTCTGCCTTTGATATTGAATAGCACCCTATTGCCTGCGAGGATGCTGGCGTGCGGATAGCGGGTCTTTATGTCTTTCGGTGTCTGCCATGTTGCACCACGCGTTTCGTTTAGCCACGCGTCAACCTGCCCCCTCGCGTCAGCATGTTTCCTCTTGAATTTGTCCAGCTTCTTGCGTCCGATAACGATCACAGGCATCCCCCTTCAGCGTGGCATCCATATGATGATCCCATTATGGGAACAACGCAAGTGTAAATTCAGGGCGAGGCGTTTGCGCTGCAAGCGCAAACCGAGTGTTCAGTATCCAGTCTTGAGTATTCAGTAGAGAATCGCAAACACGGGCCCCGCTGGCACCATACGTAAGTCCTTGATACCAACGGTGCCGATTTGCGCTGTCTGCATTTTTCTGAATACTGGAGACTGAAGACTGAACACTGTTGAGGGGTAAATTAGATATACTACGCATGATCAGCGCTGGCACTATTGGTCTGTTCTACAACGCAATTAGCTCCAGGGCGCCCCTGCATCTGCCCAAGAGTTGCGCTTGAGGCCGGGTACGCATTTCGGCGAATAGCCACTTTCGTGCGAGAAAGGCCTTGCCTAAACCTTGGTCGCGAACATAGGCTGTAAGCGGTTGCATATTCAGATCAACGGAGACAATCATGAGCAGATGCCAGCTAGTCCGAATGACCGCCGCCGTTGCCGCCTGCGTGCTTGTTTGCACCGCATTCGCTTCCGCTTCCCCCAACGTAGTCCTTATCTACGCGGATGATATGGGGTGGGGGGATGTTGGCTATCACGGTTTTGATGACGTTTTGACGCCAAATATCGATCGTATCGCCGAGTCGGGTGTGCAGTTCAGCCAGGGATATGTTTCAGCATCGGTCTGCGGTCCGAGTCGGGCGGGATTGCTAACCGGCGTCTACCAGCAGCGCTTCGGCTGCGGTGAGAATGCCAACATGGCGGGCTATCCCGACAAGATGAAGCACCCGCTCGCGGGGTTGCCGGCCAGTCAGCCTGTCATTTCCGAGATGCTTAAAGAGCGAGGCTACTACACAAGCCACATTGGCAAATGGCATATGGGAGTCGACAAGACGTTGCGTCCGCTTGCGCGTGGTTTCGATGAGTACTTTGGTTTTGTCAACGGCGCCCATGATTTCGAAGGATGGGATGGCCACTTCGGCGACAAGCGTGGCCGCTGGCCACTCTGGCGCGGCGATGCCCCGCTGCCTGCACGCGACAACGTCTACCTGACCGACCTCTTTTCCGACGAAGCGGTCGCGTTCATCGAGCGCGCTGCCAACACTGAACACCGAACACCTGTTTCTGAATCCTCTCAATCGTCAACCGTTCGCGTCGCCGTTCGCGTCGACCGATCGGTGAACGAGAACGGCGACGCGAACGGACCACGAGGGGAACACGCTCCCCCCTTCTTCCTGTATCTGGCCTACAACGCCATCCACGCCCCATGGCAGGTGCCGCAGAAATACCTTGAGCGGACGAAACATCTTTCCGATAGCCACGAGCGCAATTTCATTGCCGCAATGATCCTGGCGATGGACGATGGGATCGGTCGTGTACAGGATGCGCTTGAGAAGGCGGGAGTGGCCGACAACACGATCGTCATATTCATGTCGGACAACGGTAGTCCGCGAGGGCAGGGGCTGACCTGGAAGCCCCGGGGTGACGTGGATGATTGGCAAGAGGGCCCGATGTCCTGCAAGGCCGGCATGCGCGGCTTTAAGGGCGATTCCTACGAAGGGGGAACCCGCGTGCCTTTTTGCATGAGCTGGCCCGGGAAGATTGAGCCTGGTTCAAAGTATGAGCTGCCGGTGAGTAACCTGGACATCGTGCCGACGGTTCTGGCTGCCACACTTGTTTCTGACCGCTCCCAATCGTCATCCGCTCTCAGCCTGCCCGCCGTAGCCGCGGAGCGCGAAGGCTGGGTCGCCCGTTCTCGTCCACCGGTTGGGGATCGGATTACGATAGCGGGCGACGAGAGCGGTACACGAGAAGGAGCACGCCTTTCCGATACCGCTGAATCTGAGGCCGCACTGAACACTGAACACCGAACACTGAATACTGAGTTCGACGGCGTCGACCTTCTCCCCTACATCACCGGCGTCAACCCCGCCCGCCCGCACCAAGCCCTCTACTGGCGGCGCGACAACGATTACGCGATTCGCCACGGCGACTGGAAGCTGGAGTGGAACGCTGCCGGCAACACGCGCAACATCACGCTCTTCAACCTTGCTGACGATCCTCAGGAGCGTAATGACCTAGCAGCCAGCATGCCCGAAAAGGCGCAGGCGATGCAGGACATGTTCGATGCCTGGGACAGCACGATGCCTGACAACGCGTGGTGGGGCGGCCCTATCAACCGGCGTCGTGACTTCGCCGAGGGTGGACGCACGGTCGTTGCGGAGCAGCCGTATCTTCACGCCGTCGGTAAGTTCAGTCCAAAGGCGCCAAAGGGCAGGAAGACCGGCCCCGAGCTCAAAGGCAACACGATCGAAAAACCGTTCGCCATTGCGGATGAAGATGTCGTGCTGATGGACTTCGGCAAGGCGACTGGTCATGGCGCGGTGATCAAAGTCCAGGACAGCGTAATCAGCCACTGGAGCAATCCCGAAGACTATGTGCGTTGGTCCATTGCGATTCCCGCCGCAGGCCAGTACCTAGTCGGTGGTGACTTTGCGGGCAATGCTGCGACACTTCGCGTTCGGGTTGTGGAGAATCAAAGGTCGACCAGCATTACAACAGAGAAGACGGCTTCGTGGGGCACTGATACGGCACAGTCATGCTTTGCCGTGGAGCCTCTGGTCTTTGATCACGCCGGTCGGTATATCCTCGAGTTGAAGCCTGCCGATCCTGAACACTGGGAACCGGTCAATATCCACGCTTTCGGACTAATCAAGGGCTCAGAGCCTCCGGCTCTCTCTCTGCTTGAACGTCTGCAGCGCAGGTCTGAAGCGGCCGACTGGGCGGAGAAGAAGACTCGCCCGGAGGTCTATTGGGAGGACAAGACGCCCATCCTTTCTCTCGGCGTGAACCCTTTCGAGAAGCTGATAGGGAAGCCCGCCCTTAACGGCGGCTTCAAGATGGAGGGGCATTCGTTGTGGTGTCCATCCATCATCAAAGTCGGCGATACCTATCACATGTTTGCGTCCCACTGGGTGCCCAAGGACAGCGAAAAGACAAAACTAGAGGGCTGGCGCGGCGGCGACATTGTGCGCGCGACCTCGAAGCATCTCACCGGTCCG
>JABGOW010000144.1 GCA_018645275.1 Verrucomicrobiota bacterium | reverse complement strand
AAATGCGCTTCGCTAGCACAAAAGAATCCCTGACCTGATCGTCAGCACGTACGAATACCTTCTCGACTGTCATTGGCGCACCGCCCTATCTTTCTTCGCTTCCATCTGCACGGTCAGATCGTTGACATAGCTCGCAAGTTTCACGACGGTAGGGCCATAGCCCCCACCATACATATTTTCCTCTAGCGCGTGCGACAGCTCACCTGCGCTCTGATAGCGGTCCTCCGGTGCCTTTGCCAACATCTTCATCACAATATCAGTCACACTCTCGTCAATCTCTGGTCTGTAGCTGCGCGGATCTGGCACATCCGCCAGCTCAACGGCCTCAATCGCCCGCACAACATCGCCAGCCTCACATCGAAACAATCGCGTCCCCGTTAGGGCCTCGTAGAAAACCAAGCCAAGTGAGAAAATATCGCTACGATTGTCTACGGGGTCACAGCGTGCCTGCTCGGGGGACATGAATTCAACGCACCCCACCAAACCCCCCGGCTCATCCTCCATGAACTGCGCCGCTTTGGCCACGCCGAAATCAGTCAACTTCACCTCACCCTCGGTATCAATCATGATGTTGTTAGGTGAAACGTCACGGTGTACCAAATGGAAGGGGTTGCCCTTGGCATCGTGCTTGCTATGCGCGTACTCCAATCCCCGCGAAATGCGACTTACCATGAACATCGCAAGGTCGATCGGAATACGGCGGATCAGCATGACATGCATGGCCATGAGCTCGGTCAAGGTGATGCCCTCAATGTACTCCATCGCAATGTAGTACCCCCCCTCGTGTCGGCCAAGATGATGAATCTGAACGATGTTCTGATGCACGAGATTCGCGACCAGCCGAGCCTCTCCTACAAACGCTGCAATGAGGTTGTCCCGTTGAGCATACTTCGGCAGGATCGTCTTGATCGCCACCTTCTTGATGAACCCCTCGGCACCAACCTGCTGCGCCTCGTAGATCGAGCCCATTCCACCATCGGCGATCTTACGGTTCAGCGAGTACATCACCGACCCAAAGATGTCACCCGACAACTCGTCAGATCCATCATTGCCATCGGTTGGTTTGTTGATAATGGTTCCCGAGGGGGCTCTGAACGGAATATGAACGCGCGCCCTGCTCGTGCCAAGCACAACGGAATCGCCATCATCAAGATGGGCACTCACAATCCGCTCGCCATTGACCCACGTGCCATTCGTGGAGCCCAGATCCATGATGAGAACGTTCTTCGTACTAACGTGTACACGACAGTGCATCAGGGACAGCGCACCATCGTCGACAACAAGATCATTGTTGGGGGCCCGCCCTATCGCCACAACCCCAGCCAAGTCATGCGTCGATCCCCGTAGCGGCCCAGATTCAAAAACCAGCTTCATGGGGGGCATTATTGGCGTAACCTATGAGCATGTCAATGACCCCCTCAGCAGAGGGTTCTGCGCTGCGATCGCAAGACCGAGTGTTCAGTGTCCGGTTTTGAGTATTCAGTAGAGAAGTCCAAAACGAGCCCCGCCACACCATACGTAAGTCCCTGATACCAATCGGTGCCGATTTGCGCTGTCTGCACGTCTCTGAACACTGGAGACTGAGAACTGAACACTCTTGCGGGGCAAGCTGAATACACTACGCATGATTAGCACTGACACTATTGGTCTATTCTAACAACGCAGACGGCTCAAACGGGACATCCTCGAATCGGAGGCTTCTGACGATTCTATCGGCCTTCTCGGTAGAGTCAGACTCCGCCTCTGTTGAGAGCGCAGAGAGAATGGCTAAATTTGTCCCGTGCGTGAAGAAGTACTTAATGCGCAGTGCAGTGCCTTTTCGCGTCGCGTAGCGATAACCGAGTAGTCCTGAAAGAGTCTTCCAGAACTCAACCCGCTCGATTTCTGCTCCTGGATGACCTGCTTCCCATTCGGAGCGCTCTCTGATAGCATATTCTTCAAGTTTGAACTTCGCATAGGCGTTGATGGGCTTCGTCTCAAGCGAGACTCTCAGTTTGTCCTCAGCAGAGAGCCGGGTCCGCACAAACTCCCCCCCCTCACCCGAAACGTAGTGGGATGGGATCACTAAGGACCAACTGTCACCTACTTTGCGCGCCTTCGGTGGCAGCATGACTTCATGCTCACCAATCACAATACCAACACTGTAGGCATGCTCCCGGGCCAGCACCATGAGTGGTTCGCCCTCCGGAAAGAGGGCGCGGAGCGAATACTCATGCTTTCGCAATTCCTCTTTCTCGTCAATATTCACACAGCGCCGGGCTGTCTCCCTCCCCGTGTCCGCCGCACTCGCCACAATGACTTCATTGATCTCCATAATGGCGTTTTCACGGAACTGAAAGAACACCGAGAGCGTCTTGGTGTCACCCCCTACATTCAACTGTTCAATGATCAACGGAACGCCCTGTCCATTTGTTAGCACAGCATTGGCCTGACGATGCGTATCATCTATGCTGTCCCCCAGCTCAACATCAGCGCAAACGTCCTCACTCGCGGGCTCGAACCGCTTCCACAGCGCCGCCGCCAGTGGGATCGCGTTGGCTCTCAAGTCCGATTCAGGCTTCAGCTGGCAACTCATATCAGTCTTACGGACACTTGCCACGAAAGAGAGTTTCAGCCCTGTGGTAAAGGTGGCATCGCCTGTATAGGTTCCCGTTTCCGGCGTCACAACGCTCTCCAGAGGCTGCATTTCCAGCAAAGCAAGGTGCGGGTATGCCTTCAAGCACGTCTCCAAAGCACGCTCAATATGCGGCAGGGCCAACAGAACCTGAAGCGCCTTCATGGCATCTTCGTAGACAAGATCGGCTTCGTAGAGCGAGACCTTACTCACCAGCTCATGCATCGCCCCGTCCTCAAGCGTAGCAGTGAACACGAAGTTCCCATCCCCGGTGGGCTCGGGAACTGTGGCATTGATACAAACGGCCGTTTCGGCCGGCAAACTGGGAGCCTTCACGAGTGCATCAACCTGGGCGATCAAGGCGCGGCGCACTTTCATGTTATACCGCTGTTGCACGATCAAAATGGGGATCACAGAAAGCACAACGGCGATAAAAAGCGCTACCGGTGCCGCCCACTTTGGACAATCCACATTTGAGCTTCTGGTGAACAACGTGAAGAGGTATAGCCCTGAGAGAGAGCCGATAGCAGCGGGGAGCCAGAACACGAGAACGTTCGGCATCGGCATGAAGGTCATATGGATGGCAGCCATGATTGCGTGCACAAGTGCTGTGATCACCAGCGCAGTCGTCGGCAGAATCCAGGTCACCGGGGACTGCTTGCGCGCGGCCTGTTCAGTCGCCATACGCTGCGTCAGATCCTGTGCCATAGCCGCCGCACCACTCACCTGGGGAGCAGGCGTGCTGGTGGTCTCTTTCTGACAGTGCGGACACAGTACCGTCGAACCCACATCGGCCTCGGAAAGCTCATAGGCGCCACCGCAGTGTTCACAAGGAAAAACCGGCATCTGTACCTCCCGAAACAATATAATTGGTAGACAAACTCAGAAACCACCGACCTCACGACGGCGACGGCGACTTGCTCCCATGAAACCTATCGGTCTGTACCCATGGGGTAAAGCGGAAAAGGCTCTGGTGCCCCCGTTTTCAGACTTCTCGTCGCGACACAGCTGCCATATACTCCCGCCCATGAAGAACAATATGATCTATCGACGCTTCGGCAAAACAGCGCTTCAAATGCCAGTGCTCACCTGCGGTGGAATGCGCTACCAGCAGTCTTGGGAAGATCTGAAAACGAACGGCCTAGACACAGAAGGACAGGCAAACCTTGAAGCCTGCATCCATCAAGCCATTGCTCACGGCATCAACCACATCGAAACCGCCCGTGGCTATGGATCCAGCGAGTACCAACTCGGTTTGGTCCTTCCCTCTCTACCTCGCGACGAGATCATCGTGCAGACCAAGATCGGCCCGAAGGACAACGAAGAGGACTTTCTGAAGACCTTTGATCTCTCCATGAAGCACCTCCAGCTCGACTATGTAGATCTTCTGGGAGTTCATGGTATCAACACGCCAATCCTTCTGCGCAAAACGCTCAAAGGGGGCACGCTCAAGGCCATTCGTAAGCTCCAGAACGAGGGGCGTGTGCGCCATGTCGGATTCTCGACACACGGTCCCACACAAACCATCGTTGATGCGATTGAAACAGATGAATTCAGCTACGTAAATCTACACTGGTACTACTTCGACCAGTGCAATTGGCGAGCCGTTGAAGCTGCCACGCAGCGCGACATGGGCGTCTTCATCATCAGCCCCAACGATAAAGGTGGAAAACTCTACGATCCTCCCCAGAAACTGGTAAACCTTTGCACCCCGCTATCACCGATGGGCTTCAATTCTCTATTCTGTCTCTCGCACGAGCAAGTGCATACTATCAGCCTGGGCGTCGCCAAACCAAGCGACTTCGATGCCCACGTGGCAATTCTACCACAGCTGGCTGACGGTGCAGCCGTCATCGAGCCCATCCTGCAGCGCCTCCACGACGAAGCGGTCAAACGGCTGGGAGCAGACTGGGTGAACCACTGGCAAGAGAGGCTCCCTGACACCAAGGATGTTCCGGGCAACCTTCCGCTCTACCACATCCTGCGCATGCGCAATATGGCCAAAGCTTACGACATGGAGGCCTACGGCAAAATGCGCTACAACCTGCTTGGAAATGGCGGTCACTGGTTCCCGGGAGCAAAGGTAGAGAATGTTGACTGGCCGGCCCTCGGCAAGTGCCTCGAGGGCTATGCATTTGCAGAGCAGGTTCCGCCGTATCTTAGGGAAGCGCATGCGCTGTTCAATGCCGAGGACGGGAAACGATTGAGCGAGGATGGTGAGACATGAGCAGAAGAGAGTCAGAGGGGTTTGATCCATTTGCAGCACGTGAAACGCAACGAACCCAGCGACACCGAAAGGCGGGGAAGCGGAGATTCATGAAGCAACTCGTCGGCGTCCTAGTACTCTGCGTACTCATTGTTGTCGGTATGCATACCATTGGCGGCATCGGGAATCGCGATCAGTGGAAGCAGGCGAGCACCTATCTTACTTCGATTGCCGATGGGACCATGCCCGAACATAGCCACCGGCAGTTTCTTGAGTTGGTGAAACGTATTCCTGATTGCCGCGGCAACCACAGTGCCTTGGCCGGGCTATACGCTACCCATGCGCTGCACATGCTCACTCTTGGTGAGTTAGGCACGGCACAGGAAACGCTGGCTATTCTCAAACAGGGCTTTGTGACTGAACCTCTATTTGCCGAGCACTGGCGTGAGGGAAACCTGACAGAGCCATGCAAGGAATGCGGTCAGACTCAGCAACCAGGGAGGTGTTCGACCTGCAAGGGGAGCGGCAGGACCGCAGTCCTATCCAGCAAACTGAACAACTCGCGCTCGCGGAGTGCCCCACGGAAGAAAACCTGCCTTGCTTGCGGGGGCTCAGGCAAGGCCTCGCCCACTCATACCTCGTGTTCGCTCTGTCGGGATCGGGGCTCCGTCATTTCAAGAACAGCAGTCCAGGAACACCTTGAGAAGACACTCAAAAAGGCTCGCGTACTCGCGGCCCTGAAGCGCCTACAGTGCACGCTCAGCTTGCGTCCTGATCTCAACGCCACGGCTGTGTCAGCCAGCGGAAAGCCCCCAAGCTGACCGCCGTGGGAGCGGGGGTGTTGAATCCATCCCATCCACAGGACAGGTGCAATCAGATCCGCAACACCCCTTTCATTTTTCACAACCAGAGATGTTCCGCACTATTTCCGCCCTGCCGCACAGACCTTGTTGCGCCCTCCCCGCTTGGCCCGGTAAAGCGCCTTGTCCGCTAGACCGAGTACCTCGTCGGGATCTGGAAGGTCATCCGTCGGCCATGCAATGCCAATACTGACGGTAACCTTGATTGTCGCTTCCTTGCGGCGTGTGACAACCGCCTGCTTTCGGGGTTTTCGCTCAGGGCGAGATACATCACGCAAGGTAAAGGGACGCTCTGCAATTTGCTTCCGCAACGTCTCCGCCAGTGCTTGAGACTCCTCAGTCCAACGGCGCCCGAACACAACCACAAACTCTTCACCGCCGAAACGATAGGCGGTCCCACCTTTCACGGAACGAACCGACCCCGCAACAAAGCGCAGAACCTGATCGCCCACATCGTGGCCATAGCGATCATTCACCTTCTTGAAATGGTCAATATCAACGACGGCGAGCGCATACTCCCCACCCAGTGAAGCGAAATGCTGCCGCATCGGTCGCCGCCCCGGTAGCTGGGTCAGTTCGTCAACATAGGCATGGCGCCAAGCTCCATCCAAAACGGCCCAGACGAGCACCCCCCCCGCGGAAAGACAAAGGGATCGAAAGACAGCAAGGCTCCCAACCTCTGGCCAACATCCCATGGCGGCATTCCCCGCAGCGACCCCCACGACTAACAACGCAATAAGCATCCGCCCCAGAGCCGGCGCCTCGGGCCGCTCCTTCCAGAGGAGCACGCATCCCACACCCACAAACAGACATGCAGAAAGGGGGGCCAGATTGAAGCCACCGGCATCATATCTACCTACGAGCCACGTCGGCAACGACAAGACCCTGCTATGAAATCCGTTTAGCCCGGGCAACCAGTAGAAGATTCCCAAGACAACCAAAGCAACATAGAAGCGGACGATTCCGCGAGCCGAGAGCATGCGCCGCTCTTCCATCAAGAAGAGGCAGAGTGAAAGCACGGGCAGAAGGGTGAGCACCACCAGCACAA
>JABGOW010000213.1 GCA_018645275.1 Verrucomicrobiota bacterium | reverse complement strand
CCCTCAGAGCCTTGTACTGAGCAGCCCGGACGCGTTCTTTCACCTCCGCCAATAGTGCGGCGTAGTCGTTCGGCAACTTCTGTGGCTTGCTGCTCATATTCCCAACTCCGTGAAGTTCGTCTGAATCTTCTTGGCCAGCTTAACCGCTTCCTTGTTCAGACCGGCGAGCTCGATGTGTATGTCGCGCATCGTCTGCTCGAAGTCGAAATCCTCGTCGACCTCGGGCGGGGCCACGCCTACGTACCGGCCAGGGGTCAGGCTCCAGTCGGCGGCCTCTATCTCGGCGCGGTCGACCAGTTTCACGAGACCGGGGACATCCACGAGTTTTGCGTCGGGAAACCGGGATAGCAGCCAGTGAGCGTGCCGGTGGAAATAGGCCGTAGTCTTGAGCTGATCCACAGCATCCACGCGGATGGCGTTGAGATCCCGTTTTAGACGCGCGATGGTGCGCGTTTCCCATGCGTCGCTATCGCGAGCACCATTCTCCTTCTCGGCGATGTCAAGAAAGCGGACGGCAAGCTTCGAGAGCAAGTCCACGTCCTTGACCAGATCGCGACAGGACGATGCGAGTTCTTCCATCCCGCTTGTTGCCTTCTTCACGGCGGCAAGAGTGGGCTTTGGCGGCTTGCGCCAATGCTTCGTGATGGCGGCAGTGAGCGCTGAGGCAGACAGGAAACACTGCTTCTCCGCATCGCTGCGTTCCTTTATGAGGGCATGCAATGGCGATTTCTTGGGAAGCGACTTCTCATATGCCGCAGTCGCGTCCACCAGCGCGTCGCACCCCGCCTTGAAAGCGGAGACGGCCGTGGCGATCGCTCCTGCCTCGGCAATCGCGTTCTTCAGATGTTGGTGGGCAAGGCCCACAAACCGCTCGGATTGGCCACGATAGAGCCAGACGATAGAGGAGAGATTGGCAAGCTGTTCCGGGGAGAAATCGTTGACCTTGCGCGTGACCTTGCGGAACACGTTGCGGGCGTCCAGCATAAGGACCTTGTCCAAACGCTCAGTGGGTTTGCCACGATCAAAGAACCATAACTCGCAGGGAACGGAACGCGTGTAGAAGAAGTTCGAGCGGATGGCGATCATGGCATCGACGGCACCGGATTCGACGATCTTGCGACGGACAGTTTGCTCGTCGCGTCCCGCGCTTGACGCCTGGGAAGACATGACAAATCCGGCCCGACCGGCGTCTTTGAGGTAGCTGTGAAAATAGGAGATCCAGAGATAGTTCCCATTGGAGACCTTGCCAGCCTTGTTCACACCGGGCAGGCCAAACGGAAGACGCTTCTTGTCGGCTTCCGCTTTCTTGGCATCGACCAGGTCCACGTTGAACGGGGGGTTGGCCATAACGAAGTCGCACTGCCCCACCAGCGTGAAGGGGTCTTCGTAAAACGTGTTTGCCTCGGCGATTTTCCCTTCGAGACCGTGGACGGCTAGGTTCATCTTGGCTAGCTTGATCGTGGACGCGGTTTTCTCGTGTCCATAGAAGGTGACACGCTTCGCCGTATCCTCACCCTCGCTTTCAATGAAATAGCTCGACTGGACAAACATGCCGCCTGACCCGCATGCGATATCTGCAACCTTGCCGTGATCCGGTTCGATTACGTTCACGATGGTTTGGACGATGGAAGGCGGCGTGAAGAACTCGCCGTTATCCATGGCTTTGTCGATAGCGAACTTCATCAGGAAGAACTCATAGATCCGACCGAAGATGTCACCGGACGCGGTCTTGATCGCTTCGCGGTTGAAGATCTTGAGCAGCTCCTCGAGAACCGTCTGATCGGTAAAGATGTGGTAGTCCTTGGGAAGCACATTCATGAGCGGTTCAAACGACTCCTCAATTGCCTTCATGGCGTCATTGAGCAGTTTTGGCAGGGGCTTATCCTTGGACTGCCCGAGAATGTAGTCATAGCGTGCGACCTCTGGAAGGTAGAGGGCGCGACGGCGGACGTAGTCTGCCGGGCGCGGTTTCCGCTTCATCTGGCCAGCCGCACGTTCGGCTTCAATGTCTGCGTGGGCAGCCGCAAACCTGTTCGTTGCGTGCCGGAGGAAGATCACACCCAATACCGGCATGCAGTATTCACTGGATGTCAGCTTCGAATTGGCCCGGAGTTGATCTGCGGCTTCCCACAGGTCCGACTCCAGCTTCTCTAGTTGTCCGTACGCGCTCCCCGTCATATGACCTTTCTACTGCGATCCCAGCTTCCGTGCCTTTGCCGCCTTGTTGATGAGTGATAGCGCCTCCTCAGTTCCAGCGCTATTCCCATGCTCCATCCAGAATTTCTCGGCGATCCTCATCGCTTCCATCTCCTCCAACCGGACACCGAAGAAAGCGGCGAAGGCGGCGGTTTGCTTCTCGGTCGGCAGACGTTGACCGAGCTCGACTTTGCTCAATAGCGCAATGTCCATCTCTGCCGCAGCCGCGACAACGCGGAGCGGCACCCCTCGGTCCTTGCGCATCTGCCGCAACCACTTTCCGAGCGGGTTCTCATCGAGAGACTTACTCTTGGACTTTGATTGTCTAGACATAGAAAGATTTATGCCAGAAACCCCGATACGAGGCAAGGTGATTGCGACAGAGCAAAGCCCCAGGAGAACAGCTAACAGGCAAGGAGTTATTCCGCGGAGTCGCGTAGCGACGACCGCAGCGCGGGCAAGCCTGTGCAGCCCGCGCGGCCGAAGGTCGCGAAAGCGACCGACGGGGCTCTTCCTGAAATACGGTTGGCATGTTGAACGTTGGCGCTACCGTGGGGCATGCGGATGCGGCGGCTTGAAATCGCGCGCGCTATAAGGGGGTCTTGGGGGCAACGCCCCCTGCCTGATCTCGGCATTGTCTAGTGGAGTGGACAACAGCCCGGGAGAAGTGGCACTGTCCTGAACAGCCGCTAGTTCTCAAGTACCAATACATCGTAGGCACTCTGTAGCACGTTGATTAGCCCCGCAACTGGGGCAGCTTTCTTGAGAGGACCACTTGAACCACGAGGAGACCCCATGAGCTTTGACTACCATATCCCGACAAAAATCTGCTTTGGCGCAGGAAAACTAGCGCAATTGGCTGAAGAGACGCTGCCCGGCACCAAGGCGCTCATCGTGATTTCCTGCGGTACAGCCATGCGCAAGCATGGCTATCTGGAACGCGTCGAGGCCCTGTTGGCGCAACAGCAGGTGGCGACTGTGGTGTACGATAAGATTCTGCCAAACCCAATCAAGGAACACGTTATGGAGGGCGCCGCTCTTGCGCAAGCCAACGGTTGCGACTTCGTGATTGGTCTCGGAGGCGGCTCTTCCATTGACGCCGCGAAGGCAATTGCCATCATGGCCGTGAACCCCGGCGATTACTGGGACTACATCGGCAGCGGCTCAGGCAAAGGTTTGCCCGTAGAGAACGGCGCGCTGCCCATCGTTGCCATCACCACCACAGCGGGCACCGGAACCGAAGCCGACCCGTGGACGGTTATTACGCATGAGGATGAGAAGATTGGCTTTGGGGACCCGAGCTGCACCTTCCCTGCACTCTCAATCGTTGACCCCGAACTGATGGTTTCCGTTCCGCCTCAGCTAACAGCCTTTCAAGGGTTTGATGCATTCTTCCACGCCGCCGAAGGCTACATTGCCAATGTGGCGACTCCCATGAGCGATCTCTATGCTCTGGAAAGTATCCGCCTGATTGCCGAGTATCTTCCGCGTGCCGTTGCCGATGGTCGTGATCTCGAAGCGCGTGAAAAGGTCGCCCTGGCCAATACGCTGTCGGGCATGGTGGAATCCACCTCCTGTTGTATCTCGGAGCACTCTCTCGAACACGCCATGAGCGGCCGGCACCCGGAGCTTCCGCATGGCGCAGGCTTGATCATGCTTTCGAGCGCCTACTTCGCCCATTTTGCAGTACTGATCCCGGAGCGCTTTGAGACGATGGCTCAGGCCATGGGCGGAGCCTCGTTCATCGAAGCGCTTCTTGAACTCCAGGAAGCATGTGGTGTGCACGAGCTCAAGATGTCAGATTACGGTATTCGGGAAGATGAACTGAAGGTAATCGCGAAACATGCCAGAGAGACGATGGGCTTCCTGTTCTCTCTCGACCCCGTCGACCTTTCCGAGGCAGATACCGAAGCTATCCTGCACCGTGCATTCAGATGACGAGAACGTGACTGGGGCAAGCTGAAGACGTTTTGCCGTGAAGAGCTGAACTGCTCTGCTTACGAGGCCTGTCCCTTCCGAGGTCTCAGTGTTCGTCCCCATGGAGCTGCTCATAATAGAGGGCTTCGTGGTTGGATAGCTGGCCTCGCTGGATCATGTTTTGCAGCTGGATCATGTCGACGTCACGAGGTTGACCTGTCGACTGCTGTACGGAATGCTGCACGGCATCTGTTCGAGACGGCGGGGCTTCTCTCGGGACAACCATCCAAACAAGCGTTGCGACAACCAAGGCCAGAAAAACGTAGTCGCGCACTCGCCAAGCTGTGTTGTCGGACCGTTTCGCCACTGGCTGCGCTGCGCCACGCCGGCAACGGTCACAGCAGATGCAATCCAATTCCCCGGCGCTTGAAACGCCGTAGTCACAATGCTGCCAGGGAACAGACGGAACAAGACGCTTGAGGATGCGCACACCATTCAGCAGTGCGAGGAAGGCTCCGGTGGGACAGAGCGTGCGGCACCAGAATCGGTTGAAGAAGAGTGATATGAACAGGATCGCCGCGGGAAAGATCAACCACTCACGAAAAGCGCTGCCAGGCAAGAATGCCCTGGTGAGCGGGTCTCTTTGAGCGGCTAGCCGTGGACCATGAATGACGGCAAACAGTACCATCCCAAAGAGAGCAGCATACTTGGCAAAGCGCGCCACTCGGCAAGCCGTTGGGTGGAGCGTGGCGTATGGTTTGGCGTGGTGCAGCTTCCCCATCAGCTCCTGGAGTGCCCCGAAGGGACAGAGATATCCGCAGTAGACGTTTCCGAACAGAACGGTGACTAGTGGCACAAGGGCAATTATGAGAAAGGAGGTTGAGAGGGATGGCGCCGGGACAGAAAGCCAGAGTAGCGATGCGACATGACAAGAAGCATATTGAATGTTGAGCCACACCCCGAAAACCAGCACAACGCCAATCAGGTACAACGGCCTCGCCTTTCGAGAGAGGCGCCCCCTGATTAACGGGGCTGCTATACAGAAGGCAAGCAGTACCAGTGCTGAGACCGGCAGCCTGTCACAGCGTTCTCCTGCACCCGCAGCCGAGTCGTGCCCCAGCACCGCTTGGGCAAAGCCCTGGCCGGAGCCGCGCAGTTGGTTGATGATTGCGCGAGAGGAAACGGTAGCCCCACTTACCGTGTCTGTGCCGGCAAATGCATCTTCCCCGACAAGCGGTTGGCGGGACAGGCTTACCAGCCATCCCTTCAACAGCTTGAAATAGTCTGGCGTTTCACGGTGATGCAATACCCTGAAGTCCATCAGTGTGCCGTCATTGTCTGTCATGACCGCAAGATGGATTGGCCCGCCATATGCCACCACCGAAGGCGCAAAGTCTTGCGATAGAAAAACATGTTGCTCGGGCATTTGGCCGGAGGCAGGCGCAGTGAAGTACACTCCCGTTTTCCGCCCCGTGAGCGCGATTTCCCGTTTTTGAAGCACTTGCTGGCCGGTCATCTCCCGTGCGACGGCAGAGAGTTCTGTAGAGCTGTCGATCTCGCCCGATGCGGGGCAGCTTGCCCGATAGGTCAGCTGCGTCACCATGAGGAGGACGGCGATACCAAAAAGCGCGTAGCCTAGCGGGTGCAGTATGCGGAATGCTCGATGAGGCGCGGGGGTGGCGGGGGTATTGATGCTAAGCACGAACAGGTTGACCAGAAGCAGAAGCACCATGATCACGGCGGTAGCCCCTGTGCCCAATACGGGCAGCAGAAACAGACCGGTTAGGGCTGCTCCAGCTGCGCCCCCCAGATGGTCTGACCACTCAATTGCCGAACCGGTTGCAAGGCCGGTTAAGCCAACCTTATAGAGCTCAGCCGATGCCAGGGGTACATAGATGCCGCCACTTGCTCCTGCCACGAAGAAAAGCAGGGCAAAGATGGCATGTGATGGCGGAAGGGGAGTCATGACGAGAATGCCCATGAGCAGTGCCTGAGCTGCTATTGCAGCGACGAGCAATTTTCGTGCGTGAACCGGGTGGTGGCCTATGAATGCGTGGGTCAGGCTGCCGCCCGCAACGAGGCCCAGCATATAGAGAGATGTCATGAGGCCCGCAAAGAGAAAAATATCCCCCAGCGTGCTCTGCAGCATGTAGATCAGCATGATGCTAAGCGACAGCCCAACCCAGCCTGCGGATGCCACCAGAAAACACGTGTCATAGGTGCGCCACACATTGCAGCCCTCATCATGAGGCTGCGCGGTTCGGTGAATATAGATTGCCCGCAGCAAGGCGTAGAGCATGACTCCACATAGCGCTATCCACATGCCGTGTCGCAGAAGCACAGTCATCAGCGTTGAGGACACCTCAAACGGTGCTGCGCGCTGAGCCATAAACAGCAGAGCAAAGGTCAGTGCGCGAGGACGTTTGTCGGTATTCAGGAGTAGATCGCTCTGCGCGTCGATAAGGGCGCGGTATTCACCGAGCTGGAATGCGATGCGGTCGAGCGGGTAGAGCGATGCTATCGCTCGCGGGGGATAGATGGCATCATGCCGCGGTATTGACGTAAATCGGGCGTAAAGCTCGTGGTCCTCTGTTGTCAGCCGTCCGGCCGCGTGC
>JABGOW010000069.1 GCA_018645275.1 Verrucomicrobiota bacterium | reverse complement strand
AATTGATGCGCCACCGAGCAACATGCTCTACACAACATACTGGAGCAACGACAGTACCAGCTCAAACGGAAGTGAACCGTTGAACGTTGTGCCTGTATCCGTGACGAAGGGGCTCTACTCTGTGCCATTGGGGGACGCTGACTACTGGGTGAACAATCACGCCATATCGTCTACGATCTTCACGAATGACGAAGTCTATCTCCGCATCTGGTTCAATGATGGCGTCCACGGCTCGCAGTTGCTTGCACCCGATCAACGCATTGCTGCCGTGGGGTACGCTATGCGTGCGGATGATGCGGATACCCTGGACAACTTGGACTCGACTGACTTCATGCGCGCTCACCAGGGCGCCATCTACCGCTGGAATTCCTGGTCCTCATATGGTCAGGCCCATGGGCAGTGGTATGGAAACAACGACTCCACCATGTTCGGTGGCGGGCATCCCTCAAATTGGGGCGACGGCAGTTTCATGGCCTACCAGATGAGTACGAACAAGTCCGTCTTGTGCACGCTTTTCAACCGCAAAGGCTACGCCGGCAAGAATGCGACGGTGTACGCCGACGAGTGGTACAGCTATAGTTCGACGAACTCAAAACATGCCGGTGCGCTTTTCCGCATCCGCAACACGACTGGTGCAAGTATCAATTGGACAGTCTATTGGTATCGAACGGCGTATGGTGGCTGGAGTGAACGGGCCAGTATCTCAATCAACGGCGCCAACACCTGGAACAGTGGCGGAAGCAACTACGGTCCCGGCCACTCCTCGAGCCATGTCATTTCGGTGCCGCCGAACCAGGTCAGCACCGTCACCTTCATCGCAGCATCCAGCTCGGACAGCGGCACACGAAGTTGCTTCCTTGGATTCTACAATGACTGCCTCGATCTGCCGACTGGTCTGGAGTATGTCGACGACCTCGACATGGACTGAATGGAGGGAAGCCGATGAAAGAGCACGCATTTCGCTTCGTAGCATCCCTCATTCTTGTTGCGCTCCCTGTTCTGGCGCAGCCATCAAGCGAAGACTATACCGTCACAGCAAGTGCCATTGGCGCGAACGGCGGCACGTCCGCGGCAGGAGACTATGCCATTGATACTGCGGACGGTATTCTGGTGGGCAAATCGCATTCAACCGACGATGTCGCGCGTCATGGATATGTTGGCCAGCTCTACGATATCGAGGGCATCAGCCTGGCTGCGGCGCCCGCAACACTCCCTGAGCTGGGGGCCCGGCAGGCAACGGCAAATGCAATTGCGGATGACGACACCATTCTTATTCTCAGTGGTACGGAGGTAGACTGGCGCATTGGCGGCTGGCCCCTGGCTGCCGTAACGGGGGGCGGCATGGTGGGAGCGACCTCGGTATATGCCAACACTACGGGAACTGTTACAGGTGTCTATCAAGATTCAACGGGGACGCTATATCTGGCAGTGGTAGACACGGATCCTGACAACTTCGGTAGCTACGCTGGGGATAGCATTCCGGATCAGTGGCAAGTGGGGTACTTTGGCATAGACAATACACAGGCCGTACCTGCTGCCGATCCGGACAGTGACGGTGGCGACAACTATTACGAGTACATCACCGGCACGCATCCATCTAACAGCACGCAGTGTTTCCGGCTTGTGGGGATTGCGCTTGTCACAGGGGTCTCAACCCAGGTGGACATCACGTTTGGGCCAACACAGGCAGATCGCGACTATCAGGTCTTTTTGTGTGAGTCCCTTACATCAGGCGTATGGTCTGCACTGAGCAGCTACAGCGAGTTCACCAATGCACCCAACCGCACCGCCCGCGACCTCAACGCAAACACCACATCTCTCTTCTACCGTGTTGAGGTGTCCTACACACCGTGAGAGCCGAAGGAACTCTATGTTGTGCGCAACATAGAGCGCTCGTTTGGATCGAACAATCCGCCTCAGGTGGACAATATTCAAGGGAAGAGAAGGCGGCAGCATGATCGCATTGCTGCAAGGTGACGCTACAAGTTCCCCCGTTTGTTCAGTTGGGTGTTCCTTGTTGGCTCTTGGATATTGAAAACGTACACCCGTAGGGGTACCCCAGGCCCTGGGGTGCCCCAAAGCCTGGGGCAAGCCAGGGTCTGGCATGCCCCTACTGTTTGTGTCCGGATTCGGACAACTCTCTATGGCTTCCGACCCCGCTCGATGAATCTGATTCCATGATTTACTCCCCTCTCCGTCCCCTGCATCATACCGGCATGACAAGAATGGCGAGCATCTCTCTTCTGTGTGTGGCACTCATCACCACCGGAGTCGAAGCCGCCTCACCAGGGGAGACAGGCGCTTTGGACATTCTCTTCATCGGAAACAGCTATACCGGAAACCTGCGCGATTTGTTCAATCGCTTCATGGCGGAGGCCTTTCCGGGGTCACACCTTGCATACCGGACGCCAGGCGGCTGGACGCTGAGCCGGCATGTTGCGGATCCGGGCGTTAAAGAAGCAATCACATCCCGCACATGGGATTACGTTGTACTCCAGGAGCAGAGCCGGCTACCCACGTTCGACCCCAAGAGCGCCATGTACCGGGAACACCGCCAGGCGATCAGAACACTTGTTGAATGGATCTCCGCATCCGGGGCGGCACCGATACTCTATGAAACCTGGGGACGGCGTGATGGGGATGGTGGCTCCCCGAAGCGAAGCCCCGACTTCGATGCCATGCAGGTGCATCTGACCCGAGCCTATGCCGATGCGGCCCGGGAAACCGGCGCCAGGGTCATTCCGGTAGGACAAGCGTGGCAAGCCGTACGCCGCACCGACATCGAACTCGGCCGCGCATTACACGCGAAGGACGGATCACACGCATCTCCCAAAGGATCCTATCTCATTGCCGCAACCTTCCTGCACGGACTCGCCAAGACTGACGCCGCCACACTGCACCCTCCACCCGGACTCACAGAACAAGAAACCACCACCATCGACAACGCAATCACCCAAACCCTATCCCTCAACTGACCTGACCTTCAGTTGTTGCTTAACGAGTGATCCGAGAAGGGAGAATAGGGACAGAGTACCAGACAATTAGTGCAGAATCGCCAGGGGGTTCGTGTTTCACACTTTGGAGGTTTCCCGCTAATATCCCCGTCATGTTCAGACGCAAACCACTACCGCCGGAGCTTAAGCATCCGTCAGAGATGACGTCGCATGAGGAGGTCGCCGAGCAGACGGCTATGGCGCTGGATATCGCGGCCACCCAGCATGCGCACACGACCATATCTGCCGCGGCAAACCCGAAGGTCGGGATGAACTTTTCAAGTGCATACTCAATATGCTGGCAACGTCCTACACGCATCTGCGGCTAAACGCGCTGGGAAAGAAACTATCGCTGCACCAGCGTTTTCGTATGGCAACGCGCGTCACTATGCGTCGCGTGGCCCGCAAACTTGGCTTTCGAAAACGACGGGAGAAGTGACTCGCGATGATCAGACCAGAACAACAGCCGCAGTGGAATTCAGAGGACCCTGAGACGTCGCTGGTCAGCCTGTGGAAGTTCCTGCATGCACAGGCGCGGGAGATGCTCCTTGAAGCGGGTACCCATCTGGAGATTGTCTTTGTGGTCAGCGGGGATGGAACCGTGCAGCCGCAGCCCATTGCCCCACCTCTGCCGCGCGATGCCGTCGCGGACGTGCTTCGGGAACAGATTCCCGGTAGCTCCGTGTGTGGACTGATTCACATCGGCGAAGGTTGGGCGTATATACCGACCGGCAAAGGGGACCATACTCACAAGCAGCTCATTCTGGGTGAGATGGGGGTCTCCGACCTGAATGACGACGACAGAACTGAGGTACTTGCTTCCAGCCTTCTGTCACAAGGCGGTAACCGCTGCGCCCTTCTCGATGAGATCATCCGTCCTGCCGGCGGCCCCGCGTCACTCGGACGCACCATCCTTAACGAGAACGCCCGCTTTCCTCTAGGCAACGTTCTCTGGGATGTAACGTAGGAGGAAGCATGCCACCTGATGGATTTGAGTGTAAGCAATGTGGGCATTGTTGTCTTGAGCTCGAAGCCTTTTCTACGTGTGCGTCCGAAAATGACATCCTGCGTTGGGATGAGGAGGGGCGCTTCGATATCCTGGAGTGGGTCGATCCCGTTGATTTTGGTGATCACTGTGAGTTCGACATCTGGATCAATCCACGGACAGGAGACGACGTGTCTCGTTGTCCGTGGCTGCGCAAGGCCCGCGGCGAAGACAGATATACCTGCCGCATTCACGATCTCAAACCCGATCTTTGCAGGAATTATCCTCTATCACGGCAACATGCCGAGGAGACGGGTTGCCCCGGCTTCGTAGAGGAGCCCAATACGTCATGAGCATCAAGGTAGGACAATTGAAGCAACGTGTCGTGGATGCGGCGGCGTGCGTGCTGGCGGTGAAGGGATATGTGTCGCCGATTGAGTTGTTGAAGCAAATGCGACTTCTGCCTGAGACGGATGTGCGTCTGTGGGAGAAGGGCGTGTATGACTGCCTGCAGCCGCATGTCCAAGGCAGTCAGAAGAAGCTTGCGATCACATTTGATACCTTCACGGAATGGGTAAAGGAGGGGAAGTGCGTTCCGGTGACGGCTTCGATGCGCGGCTCCGGGCGCGATCAGTCCTACGAGCTGCGTGTCACTGCCGATGCAGACCCCGATATGGAAAGGTTCTTCCGTACTTGTTACGCGCCGGCCGACATCACTCCCCGCAGGCTAGCAGCACTCAAGAAAAAACTGAACAAGGTGCCGGACCTTGTGGTCTTTATGATGGTTCGCGACTCAGCCGCTTGTGAGGAGTGTGGCGAGGAGATGACGCGTGGCGATTTCCTGTTCCGGGAAGGAAAGAAATGCCTGTGTTTGCGCTGTGCCGACTTGGATCATCTTGAGTTTCTTCCCAGTGGTGATGCGGCCATGTCCCGGCGTTCGAAGAAACACAGCCCCTTGTCAGCAGTGGTGGTGCAGTTCAACCGGCGGCGTAAGCGGTATGAGCGGCGCGGGGTATTGGTTACGGCCAAAGCCATTGCGCAGGCCGAGGCGGAATGCCTGACGGATGCGGACCGGCGGGCGGCACAGCGGGCGCGGGGAGCCGTGCAGCGCGAGCGCGAGGACGAGAAGCTTGTGGCGGAAATGAGCGAAACGATTCTCGAACAGTATCCCGGCTGCCCGGCTGGTGAAGCCAGGGAGATCGCGTCCCACACGGCCCGGCGAGGGCGCGGGCGTGTTGGCCGTTCGGCGGCGGGACGCGAACTTCAGACAGAGGCCGTCCGTCTGGCCGTCGTCGCCCACATTCGACACGCGCACACCCCGTATGACGAACTGCTGATGAGAGGCGTGGAACGAGATGCTGCGCGCAGGTCGATTGCTTCTGAAATCAAGGGGGTTGTTGCGACATGGCGCGCAGGGCCTGATCTATGTTAGATCAGGCAGTGTCTTGTTTTGCGTCTGAGCGCGTTTGGACGCTAACCGAATCACAGCTGGGAGACTTATTCGAATGACGAAGAAAGCGAAGAGAATACCAGGGATGGTGTTGGTTGCGCTGTTCTCTGCGCCATTCATTATCGGCGGCACTGTCGGTATGATTATCGCAGTCCGGTCTGTGAGCACGCTGGGTAGCTGGCACTATATCCTTGAGGAGTTCTTGGGTAGTGTTTTGTCTTTAGCCATCGGGGTTGGCATCATTGCCATTGCGCTCTGGGTCCGTAGGGAGGGCCGCGCGAAGGCTGCCCGGCAGGCGGCGGCTCCGGATGAGCCTTGGTTGTGGGAAAACAAGTGGGCCAATAATTCAATCAAGTGTTCTTCTGTCGCGGGGCTTGTCGTTTTCGGCCTATTCACTCTCGTCTGGAATGCGATCTCATTTGGCGTGGTGTATTCTGCCTGGGATCAGGTTGTCGATCCCGCGAATCAGGAGGCGCTTGTTGCTTTGGTCTTCCCGGGGGTTGGTATCCTGCTTCTCGCCATTGTCGCTCTACAGTACATACGCTATCGCAAGTTTGGCGATTCGCACTTTGTAATGGCGGCTCTGCCGGGCGTGATTGGCGGCAAGCTAGCAGGGGTTGTCCGCATAGGCAGACATATAGAGCCGGAAGATGGGTTTGTTGCCGAACTTCTGTGTGTCAAGAGCGTGACTTCGGGGTCTGGCAAGAATAGGTCAACCCATAAGCATGTTATCCACCAGGAGGAGTTACGGCTTGATCGTGAACTCCTCTCCAGAGACCGCTCTCAAACCGTAGTGCCGATACTGTTTGGTGTGCCCTACCAGAGTACGCCCAGTGGCAAGATCAGCGAGAACGCTGCTGTGCGGTGGTGGCTCAAGATTTCGGCAAAACTGCCAGGGTCCGACTACAAGGTCCGCTTCGAGGTGCCCGTCTTTCGGACGTCGGAAAGTTCATCCCATTTCAAGTTAGACACCAGCTCGCTCAGCGGATATGCGGCAGAACAGACCCCGGATGAAGTGCTCGGGGAGCAGCGCATTCTGCACTTACGGGGAAGTCATGGCGATAATGTAGTGTGGTTTCCCATGTTTCGTGAATATGGTGTTGGCGTGGGGGTTCTGTTTGGCGGCCTTCTGTGGCTTGCCGTCGTCGCTTTCTTGCTCGGGGGCAAAGCGGACTTGGTGATGGCGGTTGCGTTCGGCTTGATTGGTATCCTTATGGTGAATTGGGCATTGGATCTTCTGCTGTGGACTGCGCGCACAACCTTTCGGGATGCGCGAGTTCGCATTCGGTATGGGCTCTTGGGCCTACACG
>JABGOW010000381.1 GCA_018645275.1 Verrucomicrobiota bacterium | reverse complement strand
TAGAGCTTCATTGCGACTTCCTGCCCCAGAGAAGCAGCAACTCCGGCAAGAATCAGAATTCGGCATATGTTCGCAATGGCAGCAAACGGAATAGAGAGCACAAACAGCGTGCACTTCCCCCACCATCTCGGCTGCGTCAGCACGGCGTACGGAGCGCACAACGCCGTGATCACGATCAGGGAGCGCAATCCGCTACAGGGATCGGCAACATCCAGACTAAATCCACCCCCCGCATCCGAGAACAGTGCCGTCCCATGCCGTTCGGTGGCAATCCCCAAACCGTTCAACAGGACGGCCGCAATAACGCTACTCATGAGCCGCAGCTTGTACGTCAGCGCAACAAGGAAATAGGATCCAAAGCAGAGCATCAGATAGAGGCAGGGAAAGGCGAGCCAACGCGCGACCTCGAACCCATATAGGGAGAATGGAATCACCCATGTCAGCGCGGCGAACACCAGAAGAGACAGGCGCGGTTGCTCCGCACGCACCATCAACCAATGAGCAAGCAGCAACCCCGCAACGGACGTGACCCCCAGCCAGCACACCCGCTTCGGTGCCTCGGCAATCTGGCGACGATGAAACCACACGAAAGCAAGACTGATCAGCGGCATCAACCACGCATGCGAGAAATCGCCACTACGATCGGTCCATTGAAGGAAGACCCAACGGAACAGCGAGCGCCCCATCCCGGGAACATGTTCCGCGCTACCGAAATAGTGAAAAAGAACCACAAGCAGGCCGCCAATCACGATCCCCGCGACGGCATCCCCACGCCATGATCTCACTCGCTGCTCTTCGCCCTTCACACGTTGACTACACATGGCCTAATGCTCGCATCTCGCCCCCCGAATTGCACGCCATTCTTTGTAGCGCTGCAGGAGTAAGAGCGAAACAAAGCGAGGGTTCCCAAGCAAATACCGGCGCCAAAGACGGCGAGGCTCCTTTAGCAGCCGGAACGCCCACTCCAACCCACATCGCATCATCCAGCGCGGAGCTTGCGCCACTTTCCCGGCATGAAAATTGAAGGCGGCACCGACTGCAATCAAGACGGGGGCCTCCAGAATTGGGCGAAACGCCCCCAGGCAAAGATCCTGCTTCGGCGTACCCAATCCCACCCAAACCACATCCGGGTGTGCAGCATTGATTTTGGACGCCATCTCACGCTCTTCGTCAGCGGAGAGCTCCCGAAATGGAGGGGAAATGGCACACACGATTTCGATGCGGGGGAACATGCCTCTCAGGTTCTGCTCCAAGACCTCAAGCACAGCCGGGGTGGCTCCATACAGACCGTGCCGTACCCCCTTCTCAAGCCCACTCCTGCAAACGCCAAGCATAAGATCCGGACCATAGCAACGATCAACCGAAACACCCTCCGCATTGTGCTTCCCTAACCAAACTAACGGCATACCGTCAGGAACCGACAGCGTACTGTGATTCACGATCTCGGCCACCTGCGGGCGATCAACACATTCCAGCATAGTGTGGACCGTACAAACGTTCACGTATCCCTTCTCGCGCCGTTCCACCATGGCAAGAATTTTGGTGACACACGCTTCAAGCGTTATGGCAGAGATTCCGGCGGAAAGGACTTTGAAACGTGGTGGGAGTGAAGAGGCTAGTGCAGACATCATGACTCCCATCCATAAGCGCGCAGCCACTTGACCGTCTCATCAACCCCCTGTTCCAGGGAAAAGGGAGGTGGACCAAACGTCTCAAAGGTCTCTCCTATGGGGGTCACGTAATCCTGTGTCATGCTCCGATACCGGGAAGACGTCAGCGGAAATCCCCGCCCCGTAACAGCAGTCACCGCATCACCAACCAGAGCGATTGACCTCAAGAGCGGACGCGGAATCTTGCGGGCCACGGAACCGTGAATTGCCTCTGAGAAGGCACTCGCCCAGTCATAGATGTCAATCGCTTCGTCGCCAACATAGAAGACCTTTCCATCAACAAGACCGTGCTCAGCAGCCAGCACCTGCTCAATCTGCCAGATCACATTGCCGACATAGCCATATGTCCGCATCACGGGTTTCCCGCCTGGGTGAAAGTAGAGCCCCCGGCGTATGACAGCCCATGCCTCGCGGCGGTAGCGCATGTGCCATGGCCCCCATATGTTCACAGGCCGGACAAGCGTCCAGGGGCACGACATCTCGGCCTCTCGTGTGAGTTTCTCCGTCAGCACCTTGCTCTGTCCATAGACGGTATGCGGCCCATAGTCTGCGTCATGCGCCGGATAGTGCTCGGGCCCGCATACATACTGCGAAGAGGTGATCACAGCGCGATCCACGCTACCGGTTCCCTTGATCGCCTCCAGAACATTCTTCGTGCCCGTGATGTTGGCATCATACGCCTCGTGAACATCAACATGCTCAACACACTCCGTTCTGCCCGCCATGTGGATCACATGCGTGGGCCGATATTCGGCGAAAGCACGCTGTAGCGCTACGGGGTCCATGATGTCGCAGCACTTCCAGCAGGGCACATGATCCGGATTGAGCGGCTCAGACACGTCGAGATTCAGGACCTCCCGTCCCTGGGAAACCGCAAACGCAACATAGTTCGTTCCAATGAACCCGGAACCACCTGTGATAAGAAGTCTCATCGCGAAATCACCTCGTCATAGAGCGTCGTGATGCTGCCATAGAACCGTTCAAATTCAAAGCGATCCAGAAAACGCTGTCGCCCCGCTTGTCCCATCTGCGCGCACAGAGCCGGGGCATCAAGCAATCGTGCTATTGCGGCGGCAAGTGCCTGCACATCACGAGGCGGGACCAAAATGCCGGTCTCACCGTCAACGACCTGCTCTGTGGTTCCTCCTATTGCAGTCCCGACAACAGGAATACCATACGCCATGGACTCAATCACAACGCCACCAAAGGGCTCTGGCAACGCAGACGCCAGCACCGAAACCGCTAGAGACGCGTACACCGCCTTGATGTCGTCAACGTCCCCCGTGCAGACAACAACATCCTCCACATCCCGTTCGCGGATACGCGCTCGAAGCCGTTCAAGGTGCGCTTCGTTTCCTGGGAAAGGGCTCCCCACCACCACAAAGCGTACGTCAGGAAACTGCGGCTTCAGCAACGCTGCCGCATCAACGAGGAACTCCTGCCCCTTTCTGATGAACTTGATCCGACCAATCAGCCCAACCAATCTGGCAGATCCGAGATCGTATCGCGCCCGGAACGCATCCGTGCGCTCGGAAGATACGGACTCGGCCTCAGCTTGTGGCAAACCGTTATGAATCACATGCACAGCACAGCCCATGCGCGCCGGCAACTGTTCGGCAATCGGTGACGACACCGCCACGATCCTATCAGCTCCCCACTGCATGAAGCGCCGATATACCCTCCAGAACAGACCGAACTCCGCATACGTCTCGCGAAGATGCCACACATGCCGAACACGCATGATTCGCGCTGCAAGCGCAGGCACCACAATGACCGATGTGTTGGAGTGTACAACATCGGGCTGGAACCTGCGAAGCAGACGGCAGGCAAGCACCGTGGCGCAAGGAACCGTGGCCGCAAAGCGCAGGAGCCCAACCGGCGACTTGAAAACGCTTCTTTCAATCAGAGGAAACGGTCGACTAACTTCTGCGTCAACACCTTCAGAAGAGAACGCTCCCAGCAGGGGTCCATCCATCGGCAGCATCACCTTAACTGCATGACCATCCTGCACGAGACGCGATGTCAGCCGCAGCAACGACCGGCTCGCGCCGTAGAGATCGCACCCACTATGATAGAAGAGTATGCGCATGCTAAGAATTCATCCAACGGTTATGGTTTAGCCACCCGGAGAGAAGGAACCAGCTGTTGAGTGCAACCCCCACGCGGCGGTTGTGCGGCAACCGGCCGTAGAGCGCATTCAGCAGACGTTCACTTTGCTTTCGATTCCAGAGTGAGCACCCCAGAATCTCAGAGCGGACAAGCTCACGGTTCGCAGTGAAGAATGCAATGCGGTCGAACTGGAAGTAGCGCTTGCCGATGGTATCAGCGGGATAGTCGATCGCCTCGCTCAGCATATCCCGGACAAGAAGCTTGTTCACAAACTGCTTCTGATCGTAACGCGAGGCCTGAGGCAAGTTGAAGTAATACTGACTGACAGCGTCATCACACCACGGAAACGCACTCCGCATACCAAAGGCTGCACTTGCCACCGTGGCCTTCAACGCGCAGCTTCCCTGGTCATAGTGCCGGCCGCGCATGACAGCACGAAAGTCGAATACATCTCGCCCACGCAGCTCGTCCAGCGCGTGCTGCCAGAAGGCCTCGGCATCCACATACTCCTGGTAGAAGCGGTGCACCTCTCGACCGCGAAAAAGCCCCAGCAGGAAACAGAGCTCTGCTCTATTGCGAAGCAACTGTGCACCACGCGTACAGCATGGGACCAGGCGCTCCAAGGTGCGGGCCAACGGACGATTTCGCATGTACATCCAATCGCGGCGGCGATCGTTCTTTGACGGCACATGTCCAACATACACGTCATTCCCTGAGCCATCCACAATACACCCCCCACTGCCCGACACCTTCGACATGGCATAGACATACGGGATCTGGCAATCGTCAGCGCACGGCAGGGGCGCTGCGGAGAAGAATGACCGCATGACGCCCTCAGGGAATGGCTGCCCCAGGGGAACGCTCACGCGTTCGTGCGCAAAACCCAACCTGTCGCAGAGCGCCTTTGCATAACCATCTTCATCGGCATCCGTTTCGGCAACAAAGGTTAAACACTGAACATCACGTCGACCCAGCTCCGCAAAACATGCAGCCAGAGCCGTCGAGTCCTTTCCCGAACTGAGCATCAGCGTCGGCGACGCTGAATCACCAATCTGCACCTGTACCGCCTGCGTCAATAGGGCGAGCAACTGCCGGGGGTCTGCTATGCTCTCCCCCGAGGACTGTTCTGAGTAGTAGGGAAAGTCGACAGAATGCTCGCATGTCCACTTCCCGGCAACCTGCGTCGCCCGCAGTCGGTCTCCGACCCCCAGAGCATAAACATGCCGGAAAATGGAGAGCGGATAGGGGATCAAGCCCGCCGTAAGGAAATGGCTCACAGCCTCGGGTGACACCTCCAGCGACAATCCCCTGCTTTTCACCGCATCAAACAGAGCGCCTGGATCCGGATCGGAAAGAAGATGGTCGCCATCACAGTAGACATACAGTACGGGGCACCCCGTCACATCCCCACTGATTTCAAAGACACCATCACGAAGCGCCTGAACCCACCGAGAATCTCGCAGGCCCGCGTCTGGCTGCTCAAGCATCAGATCCGGCGACCCGTCAAGTTCTTGCCTTGTCGCTTGCTGAACATCCCCCATCAGTGCACTCCCGCCAAAGAGATCATCATGACTCCAACGCTTTCCGATAGGCCGCCACGGTGCAAGACGCAGTCTGCTGCCACGAGTAGCGGGCTGCGTTCTCAAACCCCTTGGCCTTGAACGTATCCCTCAGCGATACGGATCCCACCATGCGCAGAATCGTCTCTGCCATCTCATCCTGGCTGGCGGGATCAAACTGAAGTCCCGCACCACCAATGACTTCATCCAAACTGGAGCCTTTTGAGGCAATGACCGGGCAACCACAGGCCATGGCCTCCACAGCCGGCAAGCCGAACCCCTCGTAACTGGATGGAAACACATAGGCACTCGCTGCCGAATAGAGCACCTCGAGGTCCTCATCCGGAACATACCCCACGTAGTGTATGCGCTCGTTCCGGCGCATGGTTTCAAGAATGCTGGCGGCGTGCTTCGGGACCCATCCCGGAGATCCCACAAGGACAAGGTGCTCATCTATCTTATTCTGGATACGGGAAAAGGCTTCAAGGAAAGGAAGTAAGTTCTTACGGGGTTCCAGCGTATTCACAGCGAGCAGGAACCGCTCTGGCAAGTTGTACTTCTGCCGAACTCGACCGCAGGCATCCTTAGACGCCGGCTGGAAGCGCTCTGAGACACCAAGCGGGGTCACCACAATCTTTGAGGGATCAAGTCCTGGAACAAAACGTATGAGCTCCCGGCGCGAGAACTCCGAAATCGTGATAATGACAGAGGCCCGCCGAAGAATCATCGGGACAAGATGGTAGAGGAACGACGTCCACCAGGAGTAGCCCTGCGGGTTGTGGTAGACATACAGGTCATAGACCGTAACAACGAAGGGCACCGGAGCCCCAACCGTTGTTCGTGGCTGTGGGGCGTGAAAGAGGTCCACCCCCGCCTTGCCAATGTCGCGAGGCAACACGAGATTCTGCCAAATGACATCGCGGTAGAGGGTATCGAGTTTACTCATCAGGCGGTTGGTGCGCTCTGCTTTCAGATCATAGCAGACGGGCACAAGGTTGATGCCCTCGACGTCACGCAACGCCTCAAGCAACTCACGCAAGTAGACGTGCACCCCTGCCTTGTTCAGCATCAGGGCCGTTGTATCTATGGCGACATTCACCGCAAAGCTCCCTCAATCACGCTGCACACCCCAACTTCAACATCCATCCTCTTCATAGAACTCAAATTTCTTCCATGTCTTTGACCTGCAACCATAGAAGCGCCTCAGATAGCGAACCGGCACCACAACACGAATCGCGGCGATCAGGATAAACCGCAGATACGCTTGTCCCGACAGCACGTAGCCCCACGGCCCCCAATGCTTGCGAAAGAAACAGAAACGCGGCCCAAAAGAAAGCGGACTCTTCACGGACGAAAAGGATCTCCACATGTCGGCCGTCCGATAGTTACCCAATAGCCACGACTGATAGTCATGCCCCAGATTGTCCGCATTCTCGAA
>JABGOW010000247.1 GCA_018645275.1 Verrucomicrobiota bacterium | reverse complement strand
TATATGTCGCCCTTTCAGGGCTACTAGTAGAGGCCCCCACAGGTCTCTCGGAGCAAACAAACGGATCGGGCCGGCGACCTACAGCGTGAGTTGCTCTCCCCATCTCCATTTCCATGCTCAACTTTCTCCTTTCTGCCTCCCCCACCCTTGCGGTACTTTGTTTGTCATGAAAACACAGCCCGAAACCTTTGCGACGGTTCCGATGCAGTGGGTCGGCCCTATGCGCCTGAATGGCAAGCTGGTCTCCGGTGAGCTCTCCGCACCGCTGGCCACCTACGAATCACCCCTCTGGCCCTCCACGAATCGTGGTGCCCGGGTCTCCATGGCCTGCGACGGCATTCATGTTTCAGTCGCGCAGGACCTGATGGCGCGGTCAATCCTTCTGGAGGCACCAAGTGCTGCCGCGGCCGTAGAAGCCACCAACGCAATCGTGTCCCGTAAGGGCGAGCTGGCTGCCGTCGTCGGCACAACCACGAATCACGGAGAATTTTCGGATCTGCATTGGCAACTTGTCGGCAACCTCATCTTCCTGCGCATCGAGATGCAAACTGGAGATGCCTCCGGTCACAACATGGTCACCGGGGCTGCGGATGCCGTTATGACCTGGCTCCTCGAGCAATATCCTGCCCTGACGCACGTTTCGGTCTCCGGAAACTACTGCACCGACAAGAAACCTTCGGCTGTGAATGGCATCCTCGGACGCGGCAAGTACGTCGTCGCCGAAATGGTGATTCCACAACAACTCTGTCAGAAACTACTCCGTGCCTCTCCGGAATCCATCGCTTCACTCAATACCAAGAAAAACCTGATTGGCACGTCACTAGCAGGCGGGGTCCGCTCAGCAAATGCCCACTTCGCGAACATGCTTCTTGGCTTCTACCTGGCAACGGGGCAGGATGCCGCCAACATCATTGAGGGCTCGCAGGGCTACACTTATGCCGATGTTCGTGACGAGGCGCTCCATTTTTCGGTCACCCTCCCCAATGTAATCGTGGGTTCGGTAGGAAACGGAAAAGACCTCCCCTTCGTTGAGGAGAACCTGGCGCGACTCGGCTGTCGCGAGGATCGACCAACGGGCGACAACGGAAGGCGCCTCGCAGCAATCGCGGGGGCCGTTGTCCTCTGTGGCGAGCTCTCGCTCTTGGCTGCACAGACCAACCCCGGCGAGCTTATGAAGGCGCACCGAAAACTGGAGCGCAACCACCATGAGTAGCCGACTGAACGAGCGAAAACGCGATCACCTCAGGATTCTGACGGAAGACCCCGAGTCCGATCGACGCAAGTTCTACTTCGACCAGATCAAACTGAAACATCGCGCCCTTCCCGAGATTGACAGATCCAATGTCGATACACAGACCGAATTCATGGGGAAGACGCTCTCGTTCCCGCTACTGATCTCCTGCATGACCGGCGGCGTGGGCGAGGACCTGCGCAAGATCAACCGTAATCTGGCCATCGCCGCAGAAACCACCGGGGTTGCCATGGGATTGGGGTCTCAGCGTGTCATGTTGGCTGATGGAGCGGCACGCCACAGCTTTATGGTCCGCCCCTTTGCCCCACATGCACTGCTTTTCGGAAATCTTGGCGCCGTTCAGCTCAACAACGGAATTCGCCCTGATGACTGCCGCACGCTCGTGGAGGAAACCGGAGTCGATGCACTTTGCCTGCACCTCAACCCACTCCAGGAAGCCGTTCAACCCGAGGGCGACACGGACTTTAGCAACCTG
Organism: Verrucomicrobiota bacterium; assembly: GCA_018645275.1. Lineage (GTDB taxonomy): Bacteria > Verrucomicrobiota > Kiritimatiellia > UBA8416 > UBA8416 > JABGOW01. Next base: position 5,087 of record JABGOW010000247.1, on the reverse strand, counting down.
GCCGACCGCATCGCCGAGATCGTCGAGGCGCTTGCGGTCCCTGTCATTGTCAAAGAGGTCGGAGCTGGAATCGGACCCGAGGACGCCGAGCGACTGATCACCGCCGGGGTGCGCTTCATTGATGTAGCGGGCGCGGGCGGTACGTCGTGGAGCCGAATTGAATCCCACCGGGACCACACGGGCTGCTCATCGGGTGTCCTGTTTCAGGACTGGGGGCTGCCCACCCCTGATGCGCTGCGACTGCTTCACCCCTATCGCACACAAGCCACACTCATCGCCTCCGGCGGCATTCGTAGCGGCATCGACATGGTGAAGTCACTGATACTCGGGGCCTCTCTGTGCGGAATTGCCCGCCCTTTCATTGACCGCGCCGCAGAGTCCCCCGAGAGCGTGATCGCCTTCATTGCGAGCCTGAAAGACCAATTCACAACTGCCATGTTCCTGCTCGGCGTCGAGAACGTGTCAGACCTAATCGACAATCCGGCGCTCCTTCTATAAACTTTGCGTCGCAAAGTGCTTGCTATTCCAAAGAGGATGCGTCTATAATATATCCATCATGAGGCAACCAAACCCAAAACCCACATATCCTTGAAAGCCCTTGAGCGAAGCAGGAAACCCAGAACCCAGAACCCATAACCCGGAACCCATAACTCAGAACCCGGAACCCAAAACTCCACCATGACCACCGGAATCGACCGCATCAGCTTCTACACCTCGCGCTACTGCCTGGATCTCAAAGACCTGGCAGCCGCTCGCGGCGTGGACTGGAACAAGTACAGCATCGGGATTGGTCAGGAGATCATGGGCATTCCCCCACCCGACGAAGACATCGTTACCATGGCCGCTAGCGCAGCCAAGCCCATTATTGATGAAGTCGGAGTCGAGGGCATCGATCTCGTTCTGTTCGCGACGGAAAGCAGCATTGACCAGTCGAAATCAGCGGGGCTGTTTGTGCACGGACTCCTTGGACTTCCCTCACGCTGTCGGGTGGTCGAGCTGAAACAGGCCTGCTACAGCGGAACCATTGCGCTGCGGATGGCCGCTATGATGGTGGCCGCCTCCCCCACGAGCAAGGCACTGGTTCTCTGCTCCGACATCGCCCGCTATGACCTCGGGAGCCCCGGCGAGCCCACACAGGGCTGCGGAGCTGTAGCCATGTTGGTCACGGCGAAGCCGTCACTGCTCACGCTCGACCCCGAATATGGGGCACACACGGAGGACGTCATGGATTTCTGGCGGCCCAACTACAGCGAGGAGGCGTTCGTCGACGGAAAGTACTCCACGCGCATCTATCTCAATAGTGCGGCCGAATCATGGCGGCAGTACGCCGAACTCACCGGGCGTTCGCTCTCAGACTTCGCGCGCTGCTGCTACCACATTCCTTTCACCAACATGGCCGCAAAAGCACATGACCGACTGCTCAAGGAATCTGGTATTCGCGAAGACCGCAAAGAAATTACCGCGGCACAGGTGGGGGAGTCCCTCGGCTACAACCGCATGACGGGCAACTCCTACAGCGCCTCGCTCTACGAAGGGCTCGCCTGCCTGCTCGACACAGCGACCGAATCACTGGACAACAAGCGCATTGGATTCTTTAGCTATGGGTCAGGAAGCGTGGGCGAGTTCTTCAGCGGCGTGGTGACCCCGGGCTACCGAGACCACCTTTATACAGACCGCCACCAAACGCTCCTGGAGTCCCGTACAGCCGTCACCGTCCAGCAGTACGAAGACATTTTCAACTTGAGTGTTCCCTCCGATGGATGGGACTATAGCTTCACAGAGTACCAAACCGGCGATTTCCGCCTTGCGGGGATGCAGGCTCACAAACGGATGTATGAAGCGGTATCATGAAAGCAATTGCGCCAGGAAAACTGATTCTGAGTGGTGAACACGCGGTGGTCTATGGGAAGCCCGCGCTTGCCATGGCGATCGACCGCAGTGCCCAGGCCATCATCGAGCCTACAGTGGAGGAGGAGATTGCCATCTCTCTCCACAACTACGACCACCACGAGAAATTCAGAATGCGCGCCATGCGCGAGTTTCAGAAGCGCGCCAAGAACAACTACGAACTCTTCCTTGAAGGGGAGCTTGGTATACGCGATGTGCTCGTGAAACCGATTGAGCTTATTCAATTTGCATTCATCACACTCCTTGACGGGCTGCACCTGAAGATGGAACAGGGACTCAACATCAACCTCTCATCGAACATCCCCATCGGCTGCGGACTCGGTTCTTCAGCGGCAACGGTGCTCTCTGAGATCCGCGCGGTCGGACACTTCTTTCGCGTCGATTTCAGGCCTGACTGGCACTACAAGTACAGCCTTGAGGCCGAGAATATGCAGCACGGCTACGCCAGCGGCGTCGACTCCTATGTCTCCCTCCATGGCGGGTGCGTCCGCTTTCAGGATGGTGTCGGCGAAAAGGTCGCACTCCCCAGTGTCCCCATCTTTATTGTCCAAACCGGTACGCCCGACACCACCACCGGCGAATGTGTCACCCAGGTTGCAGGCACGTTCGAAACCAGCGGAATATGGGATGACTTCGAGGACGTGACGCGCCAGATGTCAGACGTCATAGGCAGCAAGGACATCGAAGCTATGCAAGGCGCCATACGCCAGAACCACCAGCTGCTCACCAAAATCGGTGTCGTACCTGAGCGGGTACAGCAATTCATCCGCGACGTAGAACAATGGGGCGGAGCAGCCAAGGTGTGCGGAGCGGGCGCCGTCTCCGGGGACGCCGGTGGCATCGTCATGGTCATCTCCGAAACCCCTCCCGTCGAACTCTGCCAGCGCTACGGCTACGAACTCTCCGCCGTACGCGGTGATCCCCTTGGCGTACGCATCATCGGAAAGTAGAGCAAGGTTCGTTTTGCGCTATGCGCGGAACTCCATTTCTAGCAGCACAGACCCTCAACACGGCAGAAATCGTACAGCATGCAGTCAGCCTCCCCTATTTCAGCTTTCGACTTTCCCAATTTCAGCATTTCCGCCTCCGCCCCCGGCAGTTTGATGATCACGGGCGAGCACGCCGTGCTGCATGACAGGTGCGCGCTCGTCGGAGCCGTAGATCAGCGCGTACAGGTCACGCTCTCACCACGCCCGGACGACGTCATCGCCATCCACTCCGCCCTCGGCGAACGAGAGATGCCACGCCACGAAATTGACACCTCCAAGCCTTTCAACTTTCTAGGTGCCATATTCGAGAAGCACCGCGAGGCGTGCCCCTCCGGCTTTGACCTCACCGTCACCGCCGATTTTCCCGCGGACGTCGGGCTCGGATCGTCTGCCGCCGTCACCGTCGCCACCCTCGCTGCCATCAGCACCTGGCTCTCCGGTACATTCCCCAACCGTGACGAACTGCTGAACGATGCGGTCGCCATCATCAGAGACGTTCAAGGCAGGGGCTCGGGGTCGGACGCCGCGGCAGCCGTCTACGGCGGCATCCTGCTCTACGAAGCCACCCCCAAAGTCATCACCCGCTACCCCCCATCTCCTATTTCCCAATTTCGTATTTCGACTTTTCCCACTCCTCCCATCGCACTCGTCTACGCCGGGTACAAAACCACCACCCCCGAAGTCATCCGCATCGTGGAGCGGCAGCGGGCACAATCCGAAGATGGCTACGAGTCCCTCTTCAACCAAATCGACGCCAATTCGCGTTCTGCCTCTGAGGCTCTGCAATCACAGGACTGGACTGCACTTGGACAGGCCCTCTCTGCCGGACAGAAACTCATGGAGCAGCTCGGGGTCTGTGACGAGCCCCTTGCCGACATCGTTTCAACCATGAACACCATGCCAAATATCCTCGGGGCGAAGATCTCAGGATCCGGACTCGGAGACTGCGTGCTGGGCATCGGAACGCTTAGTGCGGTAGATTGGCCTTATCGCGCGATCCCTGTTCGTCTTTCGACAGAGGGAGTCCGTTTAGAAGAAGAGAGCCCATGAACCCGAAACAAGAAGTCGTCAATCACATCCTGGCCCACCGAACGGAATCCCCCATGACGGAAGCGGACGCGTTCGCTCCTGCCAATATTGCACTCTGCAAATACTGGGGAAAGCGCGACACCGAGCTCAACCTGCCCGTAACCTCGAGCCTGTCCCTCTCACTCGGATCGCTCGGGTCTCAGTGTCACCTCAGCTTCTGCGAAGAACGGCACCAGGTCGTGCTCAACGACGAACCCCTCGATCCCAACAGCCCTTTCGTGGTGCGCCTGTCACAGTACCTTGATCTGTTTCGTCGTGACACGGATCGCTACTACCGCGTCGAGACGCTGAACACCATCCCTACGGCAGCGGGATTTGCTTCATCCGCCTCTGGTTTTGCCTCAACCGTCCTCGCGCTGGACAAACTCCACGGCTGGTGCCTCAGCGAAATCGAGCTCTCGATCCTGGCGCGTCTTGGCAGTGGCAGTGCCTGCCGCTCACTCTGGCAGGGCTTTGTCGAATGGCATGCAGGCGAAACCGAAACCGGCATGGATTGCTTCGCTCAACCGATCACAACCGCGTGGCCGGAGCTCCGCATCGGACTACTCGTCCTTGAGGCAGGAAAGAAGCCGATTGGCTCACGTGAAGCCATGCAACGGACCGTTGAGACGTCCCCGCTATACGCCAGCTGGCCGCACAAGGTCGCAGCCGACATTCAGATCATCCGAAAAGCAATCGAGGAGAACAACTTCGAAGCACTCGGTGCCGCGGCCGAGTCGAACGCACTGACCATGCACGCCACCATGATGGGGGCCACTCCCGCAGTGGTCTACTGGCTTCCCGAATCCGTAGAGACCATGCACAGAGTCTGGAAACTCCGCCGGGAAGGCCTGCCTCTCTACTTCACCATGGACGCCGGCCCCAACGTCAAGCTGCTCTTCTTGGACAAAGACCGCCAACACGTTGAAGAGCACTTCCCCGACCTACTCGTCGCCCAGTAAAGCCGTACGGCTTGAAGGACTGCACTGCGTAACGCAGACAACAGTCCGAAATAGGTTATACAGGCGAACCACCCGAACACGATCCAGAGCGCAAAATCTGACTGAACCCCAGGCTCTCCGGAATGTAGCCAACTGACTCCTGCAACACTGACAAAGCAAC
>JABGOW010000072.1 GCA_018645275.1 Verrucomicrobiota bacterium | reverse complement strand
CCTCTCGCGACCAGATCGTGGGATGGCTCGGGGACCGGCTTAAGGTCAAGGTGCGGGCGCCTGCCGAGAGCGGCAGGGCCAATCGGGCAGTGACGACGCTCGTGGCGGCCAAGCTAGGGCTGCCCTTGAACGCCGTCAGAATTATCTCTGGCGGTGCCTCACCTCGAAAACTTCTGGAGCTCGACGGCCTCAGTGAGGTACAATTAAGGAAGCGGATCAAGAACAGCACACCCTAACAGAAACAGGACGAGATCATGACCAAACATAATCATGCAAAGAAGCCCCATACGCCAGATATTATCAAAGGGTTTGTCTCTATTGCGGCTTGGCAGTTCTCTGCCTTTCTGATTCTCTTCCTCCTTGTCTGGGTCAATGAGTTTCTCGATATTTCGGCCCTGCTCTACGACACCCCCATGACCCCACCCGATCTCACCCGTGCATGCCTTGCTTCAGCGGGCGTTCTGCTTGCCGCCATCATCGCAGTTGGCCATACCTACGTTCAGCAGCAGCAGTTGATCTTTGGCATCCTCACTATGTGCAGCTACTGTCACAAGATCCGCATCAGCGAAGAGGATTGGGAGCGCGTCGAGGAGTACGTCGGCAAGCGATCCACGGCCGCTTTCAGCCATGGAATCTGCCCCGCCTGCTACGAGGACGCCAAGAAGGAAGTTGTCGACTCTCCAGAGTCCAAGCCCGATGAGGAGTAGACGTCGGCGGCTCCTCTACCCCTGGGTCTGCGGCGACGGCAACCACCCGAAGAAGAAACAAGATGCCTACGGTGCGGTGCTGGGACTGTAGAACGTCCATACGAGCAACACGACGATCCCCAGCACGAACAGCACCCACAGCACCATCTCCCTAAACCGTCGCCCAGACAGTTCATGGTGCTCATACTCCGACGCCTCCGCAAGGACGGCAGCCACCGCCACGGCGAACAGAAAACCCACGATCAGAACAACCCACTTGATAACCATCCTTACTCCTCTTGCACAATTCTAATTCGTAGCGGGGTTCGCCTTCAAGTACATAGTGCAGCATGTAGGGGCTCTTCCGGAGATGAGATCCCTCGGCTTCGCTCGGGATGACAGTTTCGGAGTTGGAGAGTTCCTCAAGGAATTGTCATGCTGAGCTTGTCGAAGCATCTCCTTTGTAGCGGCCCGAGGGCGGGCCACCTCAATTGCTCCAAGAGAGCCAGATTTGCAGCAATGGAGCCGGGGCGCCATCGCCCCGGAAAAGCGGCTTACGGTCCGTGTGGGGAGTGCGGATCGCGGAAGCAAGGGATTAAGCCCTCTCGGTCAAAATGGATGGCCAGGCGCCCGCTTTCATCGCTCACACTCGGTATGGCACAAACGGGGCATGCAGGGCCCGCAGAAGGTAGTGTTTTCCACTAGACTCGCATAGTGTCTATCCCTATCATGTAATCACAGCAACTGGGGGGTGTGCGATGCTCATGCGCGCGAGACGAAGATGTCCAAAATGCAATGGAGATGGCATAGCCCGACTGCGCCGGCCCTTCTGGCTGAAAATGCTGCCTAAGGCCAAGTACTACTGCTGTAGGGACTGCGGGCATCGCTTTATGCGCGTGGTGCCTTCAGAGGACTCAAGCTTCTGACCCAAGAGTTCGGCGCATCGACCTCAACACCTGCATCGCCCCACGCACATTTGGCACTCGTCATAACGGCCCCCATCTGCGTATCATTCAGCCACCAAGAAGGAATAGCCATGCCCGAGACTCTAGAGAATAGACAGCTGATCATCTTCGATGGTGCCTGCGGCACCAACCTCCAGGAGATGGCGATACCCTCCACTGCCTGGGGGGCTTGTGAAGGCTGCAACGAATACCTCAATCTGTCTGCCCCGGAGATCATCACAGAGCTCCACGCCTCCTTCATTCAGGCGGGGGCGCACGTTCTCGAAACAAACACATTTGGTGCTACGCGTCTCGTCCTTTCAGAGTACGGGCTTGAGGATCAGATGGAAGCAATCAACACTGCTGCTGTCGAAAATGCTCACCGAGCCATCGCCGATGTGCCGGGGCGATACGTTGCCGGCTCGCTCGGACCGACTACAAAACTTGTATCGCTCGGTCACGTTGCTCAAGAAGCGCTGGCGACTGACTATCTGGACCAGCTCACAGTCCTCCTAAACGCCGGTGTTGACTGCATCATGATCGAAACCTGCCAGGATCTGCTCCAGGTCAAGACTGCCATGATTGCCGCATTCGATGCCATGGACGCAACGAACCGCGATGTTCCGGTTCTCGTGTCGGTCACGATTGAGCAAACCGGAACCATGCTCGTGGGGACGGACATTGCCGCTGTCTGCACAACCTTGGAGCCCTTCCCCATCCTATCGCTTGGACTGAACTGTGCGACGGGGCCCACGGATATGGAGTCCCATGTTCGCTATCTCAGCCAAAACTGGCCGAAGCGCATATCCTGCATCCCTAATCAGGGGCTCCCCACGATTGTGGAAGGGAAGACCGTCTACCCTATGAGTCCAGAGGTCTACGCAGCTCACATGAAAGGCTTTGTTGAAGAGCAAGGCGTGAGCATTGTCGGCGGCTGCTGCGGCACAACCCCCGAGCATATCCGTGTTCTGGCCGAAACGCTCTCGAACTCGTCCCCCGCAGCGAGGAGTGTCCAATCGTGAAGCCTTCGGTCTCAAGCCTATACCAATCTGTTGAGCTACTCCAGGAACCCAAGCCCCTTCTCATCGGGGAACGATGCAATGCCAACGGATCGAAGCGTTTTCGCGATCGCCTCCTTGAAGACGACTACGAAGGCTGCCTCAAGATCGCAATGGAGCAGCAGGACGCGGGGGCACATGTCATAGACGTCTGCACCGCTTACGCGGGACGTGACGAGAAGCAGGACCTGACAACCCTCGTGAGGATGTTTGCAGATTCGATTCGACTGCCTCTGGTGATTGACTCAACAACGCCTGACTGCATCGAAGCGACACTGCGCATGTACCCCGGCCGATGCATCGTCAACTCCATCAATCTGGAGGATGGTGGGGACACGCTCAATAGGGTCTGCCCCGTCATTCGACGCTATGGAGCCGCCGTTATCGCTCTGACGATCGGCAAGGCGGGCATGGCCATGACAGCCGCAGACAAGATCGCAACCGCAAAGCAGATCCATGATCTTGCCGTCGAGAAGCACGGACTACGCCCCACCGACCTGATCTTCGACCCGTTGACATTCACAATCGGCTCCGGCGATGAAACCCTGCGTGATGCCGCCATCCAAACTCTGGAGGCGATTCGCGGGATCAAGGCGGCGCTTCCCGGGGTGCTCACCGTACTCGGGCTGAGCAACATCTCCTTCGGACTGCCCCCGCACGCCCGCAAGATACTCAATTCGGTATTCCTGCATGAAGCCATCGAAGCCGGCCTGGACGCTGCCATTGTAGACGCTGCAAAAGTGATCCCGCTGACCATGATTGGTGAAGCCGACCGCGAGATGAGTCTGGACCTGCTCTACGACCGACAGAAGGGAGAGCTCTCCCCGCTCATGGCCTTCATCAATCATTTCAACGATGCCGCAGATGCTGATGAGGCAGCAGAGGTCAAAACGGAAGAGGGTCCTGCAGAGCAAGCGCTCACGGACAAACTCGTGCGCGGAGAGAAAGAGGGTGTGGACGATCTCCTATCCATTCTCATGCGTCGCTACCGCCCCGGGAATATCATCAACACCATTCTCGTTCCGGCCATGCGACATGTCGGTGTGCTCTTTGGAAAGGGAGAGATGCTCCTACCGTTTGTGCTTCAGTCCGCCGAAGTCATGAAGCGCTCGGTCGCCTACCTTGAACCGTTCATGGACAAGGCAGACACCGAACAGGGGCTGAAAGTGCTTCTCGCAACGGTCCAGGGCGACGTCCACGACATCGGAAAGAACCTTGTCGACATCATTCTCTCCAATAACGGCTATCAAGTCTTCAACATCGGCATCAAGTGTCCGACCGAGATGATTATTGCCAAGGCCAAGGAGTATGACGTTGATGTCGTCGGGCTGAGTGGACTCCTTGTGAAATCGGCGATCGTGATGCAAGAGAGCATGCCGCAGTACCTTGAGAAGGAACTGGGCGTTCCCATCCTGCTCGGAGGCGCCGCCCTAACGCAGAAGTTCGTCGCCCAGTCCTGCGTCCCCGCCTACAACCACCCCGTCGTCTACTGCCCAGATGCCTTTGCCGGACTGAAGGCCGTACGGGACTTTGAAGAGGGAAAGCTCGACGCAACAACCTTCACAGAACAGCCAGAGCGCCCACGCAACACGGCGACCGTAGCCGAGGCAGACATCGCCCGTGATGCACCCGTACCGGATCCTCCCTTCTTCGGAACTCAACACGTGACCGATATCGACATTGAAAAGGTCTTCCCCTACGTCAACGACCAGGCCCTTTTCCGTGGTCGATGGGGATACCGCCGCGGGAAGATGAGCGCCGAGGAGTACGAAACACTAATCCTCGGCACCGTCGCACCGCAATACGAGGAGTTCAAACGACGGGCAATCGAAGAGAATCTTGTTCAGCCAAAAGTCGCATACGGATATTACCGCTGCTATAGCGAAGGAAACACTCTCAACGTTGAACATGAAGGCACTACGCACGCGTTCACGTTCCCGCGTCGGGAGGAAGACCCTAGGCTCTGCATCGCTGACTTCTACAAGACGAAGGCCGAGGGTGGCGACGTTGCCGGCTTTTTTGTCGTGACCATTGGCGAGACAATCGGCGAAGTCTCACGCGGCCTGTTCGAGGGCGACTCGTACCACGACTACCTTCTGCTGCATGGATTCAGCGTCGAACTGACCGATGCTCTGGCCGAGTACTGGCACGAAGTCATGCGCAAGGAACTCGGGATCGCCGAGCAGACCCCAGACAGCCTCACCGGCTACGCCGTGCAGGATTACCAGGGATCACGCTACGGCTTTGGCTATCCCGCTTGCCCGGACCTGGACGCCCACACACCCGTCTTTGCCATGCTGAAACCGGAAGCAATCGGCGTCACACTCACCGAGAACATGGAAATGGTCCCCGAGCAGACAACATCGGCCATCATCGCGCACCACCCGCAGGCGAAGTACTTCGCTGTTTAGCGCTCCCGCTGCGCCTAGCTTTGCGCGAAAGAGCCTGAAGAGCGACCTCTAGCTCCTGCGGGATAACAAGTCCTGAGATCCTATCTCCGCAAGCTAAAATGGCAGAGATCCTTCGGCAAGCTCAGGATGGATACAATACCGCAATCAATGGCGTCAATGCCCACAATCCAACCGACTTGCCGGTGGTTTCCTCAGGATGAAAGATGCCCTTAGAAAAGTGTCATCCTGAGCTTGCGAAGGATCTCACGCGAAAAGTGGGGGAATTCTCCGAAAGAGACTCGTCCCTTGACGATCGGCATCTCATCACCCAGACTCTCGCCCATCATGGTTCAGCGATCATCCAGTTCAGCACCTCGCTTCCTACCTGGAATTGACACACTGCTGTCACGTCACCAGGAGTGGGTGGCGGGAAAGCGAGTCGGTTTGATCAGCCATCTGGCGGCAGTGGACAGCCAGGGCTGTTCCTCTGCCCAGCGTCTCCAAGAACGACGTGGCGTCGAGCTCGTCTGCCTAATGGGCCCCGAACACGGCTACTTTGGGCGCTGTGGAGCCGGTGAATCCTGCCGGGCCGGACGCCACCCCGACTGGAAGATTCCGATTCACTCGCTCTATGGAGAACAGCGCAGACCGTCGCGGCGGGTCTTGGCTGGCCTCGATGCCGTAGTCGTCGATCTTCAGGATTTGGGTATGCGCCCCTACACCTATGTTTCAACCCTTCGGCTCACGCTGGAGGAAGCAGCCGCGACGGGCACCACCGTCATCGTAGCAGACCGCCCAGTCCCGCTGCCACGCACCGTCGACGGGCCTCTCCTTGATCCTGCATTCGCGAGCTTTGTCTCAGCCATTCCAGCCCCCATGGTCTATGGCATGACCCCGGGAGAGACCGCACGTTGGCTGCAGTCAACGTGCATCCCTGAGCTCGACCTGCACGTTGCAGCAATGCAGGGATACTCGCGGAATCTTGCTCGCGCAACAGACTGGCCCCCTTTCCTGCGCCCCTCCCCTGCGATTGTCTCTTGGGAATCTGCTATGTGCTATCCCGCAACCGTCTGCCTTGAGGGCATTACCAGCCTCGACCATGGCCGCGCAACAGATATGCCATTTCAACTCGTCGGTGCACCATGGATCAAAGGGCAGCAGCTCTGTGAAGCACTTGCCGCATACAAACTGCCCGGCGTCGCGTGCTATCCTCATCGCTATCTGAGCAGACGACCCGATTTCTCAGCAAACACGGCATTGTCGGGCATTCGGCTTGTTGTCAGCAATCCCGCCCGCTACCAGCCCATACGCACAGGCGTCACCTTGCTGCACTGCTTACAGACCCTCTATGGCCGCCAGAAACTCTGGACACCACGCCACTGCCGGGCCGATTTCTTTGACAAGCTCATGGGGTGTAGTACCGTTCGGCATGCGCTCCAGGACGGATCTACACCGAGCAACATTGCCACTCAATGGAAATTGCCCACGCGCGCATTTCGCAGACAACGTGCCAAGCATCTGCTATACGGGGCCGCCACCACGTGAGAACACCAACTCCCCGCAAAGCACTGCTCCTCGCCGCCGGGTTTGGCACCCGCATTCGCCCGCTTACCTATGACACCCCAAAGCCAATGATGCCTCTCTGGGGAAAGCCTCTGATCGGACACGCCATTGATATGCTGAAGCGGTGGGGCGTGAGGGACATACTCGTAAACCTACACCATGCCCCCGCAGCCGTCGTGG
>JABGOW010000073.1 GCA_018645275.1 Verrucomicrobiota bacterium | reverse complement strand
AGAGACTTGCCTTTTCTCGCTCAATTCCGTTCAGGTTGGACGAATCAAAAAAAGGAACGCCAAGGCTGCCAAACGCATTGAGAGCATGCTCAACCACCCCACCAGTCTGCTTTCAACCATTCTAATCGGCAATACGGTCGTCAACGTTTCCGCAGCCTCACTGGGCTTCACCATCCTTGCAACGCTGGACGTCAAACATGCGGAGGCCTTTGCCATTCCTGCCATGACCGTCCTGTTGCTTGTCTTTGGTGAGGTCGCCCCAAAGCGACTCGCTATGAAGCGGGCCGCAGAGCTGGCCTCCCTCTATTCGCGTTTTCTCGTCTTCCTGATCACCATCATGAAGCCTTTTCGACTGGCCCTCGAAGCGGCTGCCTTGCTGTTTGCCAAAGACCTGACCGCAGGAAGCAAGACGCTGACCGAAGATGAGTTTCTGACAGTGGTTGAGGTCGGCGAGGAAGAGGGCATCCTCGACGAAGAGGAGCGGACCATGGTGGACGGCATCATCCGCCTCGAGGAAACACAGGCCAGCGATGTCATGACACCTCGCGTGGACCTGATTGGCATCGACCTGACCGATCCTCCAGAGGAGCAGGAATCCATTGCCCGTAGCAGCCACTACCGCTACCTGCCGCTCTACCATGAAACGCTTGATTCAATCGAGGGCTTTCTAGACGTGCCCCGCTTCTTGCTCTCGGGTGGGCACGACCTCAGCATCGCGATGACCCAACCCAAGTTTGTCCCCGAGACAGCTCCGCTTGACACACTCCTAACCACCTTTCAGCAAGAGAACTACCGCGTTGCCGTCGTGTCAGATGAGTTCGGCGGCACCGCAGGTCTCATCACGCGCGGCGACATCCTGGAAGAAATCGCGGAGGATGTAGACAACGAGTATGGCGAAGAGCGCCTCACCATACAGGCGTTGAGCGAAACGAGTTGGCTGGTTGATGGCAGTGTGAGCCTGGAGGACATCAACTACGAGCTCGATATGGACTTGGAGGCGGATGGCGCAGACCGCATCGCGGGGTGGGTTTCTGCCCAGGCAGAGCGTATCCCGCGACCCGGAGAAGTCGTTGAAGCGCAAGGCTGCCGGGCAACGGCACAGACGGTCAGGCGACAGCGCATCATGCTTGTCAGGATCGAGAGAGCAGAAACACCAGACCAGCGCGAGGAAAAGGACGCATGATCACTCTGTCTCTGATCCTTATTCTGGCCGGTATGATCGGAAATGCCTTCTTTGCGGGCATCGAAACCGGCGTCATCTCAATCCATCGAATGCGCCTGCGTCACTTCGTACGTCAAGGCTCCACCAACGCACGCTTTCTGGAGTCGTTGGTAACCAATTTCGACCGACTACTCGGCACCACACTCGTGGGCACAAACATCTGTGTCGTCATCGTTTCAGTCGCGGCTGCCAGTCTCTCGGTCCATTTGGGTGTCCCGGGAGGGGAGGCCTCCTCCTCGGTGGTTGTAACTCTCCTGGTCATCGTTTTTGCTGAATACCTACCGAAAGCCTGGTTCCACGCACGCCCACTTGAACGCAGCGAACGTTTTGCCGGACTTCTACGCATTGCCGAGTGGATCCTAATGCCCATTTCGTTTGCGATCATAGCCATTGCGCGGTTGATGTCTCCCGGGGCAAGAAAGTCCTTTACGAAACCCGACCCATTCGTCACTCGCGAAGACCTGAAGCTGCTGGCAAGAGAGGGAGAAAAGGATGGCGTACTCTCTGCAAAAGAGCGCTACATGATTCACCGTGTCATCGAACTATCAGGCAAGAAGGCCGAGGATGTCATGGTCGCCCGCGACGACATGATCGTGGCCTACAACGACATGAAGATCCCCGAGTTCTACGCCCTTGCCAAGGAATCCGGACTCACCCGGATGCCGGTGGTGGACCGAGACAAGGGGACGTTCATTGGCATCATCAACGTCTTCTCCGTGCTCTGGGAAGGGAAGACTCAGGACCAGAAGTGCGTGGCTGATTTCGTGCGACCGCCCGAGTTCATTCCAACCACCATGCCGGTGGATGATGTGCTCCCCCGGATGCGCGGAGCTCGCCAGCCCATGATACTCGTTCGAGAGGGCGACGTCGTCGTGGGGTTGATCACAACAGAGGACATTCTTCGAACCATTGTTGGGAAACTCTAGTGCCGACACCACCACCCTCCCCCCTGTGCCCCTCTTGCGACCGATACATTGGCCCAGCAGGAAACTGTCCCTATTGCAATGCCAGCGCGACCAAGAACCCGATGCTACAGGCCATTCGCATTGCGGCCGTCCTCCTGGCGACTGTAGGGCTGGCCCTCCTCTACGTTACCGCCCGCCACAGCGAGCCGCCTACGGTTTCCATCTCGGAGATCACCCCGGTGATGAACTTTGCGCACGTACGCGTTGTCGGCATGGTCAACAGAAGGGCCTACATATCAAAGGATCGTGCCTACGTCGGGTTCACGATAGAAGATGAAACCGGCCGACTTCGTGTAGCGGCATACCGGGATGTGGCGAAGGCACTCATCGAAAACGCTATGCTTCCCGCCGCCGGGGACCGGGTCGAGGTGCGCGGCAGCCTCAGCGTCACTGCCGAATCAGAGCCCAAGCTCTATCTCAAGACTACGGACCACTTGACAATCACCCCCTCCACCGACAAACCGACCTCATGACATTGCTCGTCCACGCTGTACCCGCCGCCCTCTTGGGGACATGCTTCTCCTCGGCGCTTTCCTGCATCCCGGGTCTTCACGTCTACAACATCATGGGGCTGCTTGCTCTCCTTGCTCACACGGCATCGGCTGCTGGACTCTCCATTCCCATCGAGATTGCTCTCCCTTTCGCCGTCGGACTCATGGTGGGCTACTCTGTGCTTAACACCATCCCCTCCGTGCTCCTTGCCGCCCCCGACGAGAGTGCCATGTTCACGGTGTTACCCGGGCAGAAGTTCTTTCTCAGCGGCCGGGGACTCGAGGGCATTCTGGTAACCACCATCGGGAGTGCAGCCGGACTCATGCTGCTCCTCGCCATTGTGGGTCCACTCGGGCCGACGCTGCTTCCCTCCGCGCAGAAGGTGCTTCGTCCGCACGTGCACTGGGTGCTCTGGTGCGTCATCGCATTCATGCTTATGTCGGAATGGCCCAAGAGCAGACCAACGGGGCAAGCGGGCTGGGGCCGATTTCTGGATTCATGGAAATCAACCGGGATTGGCTTGCTCACCTTTCTGCTCGCGGGGCTTCTCGGATTTGTTCTCTACTTCCGAACCCCCGTTGCCGCTGGAGCCGCTTTTCAGAATCTCATGCCGGCATTTGTCGGCCTCTTCACCATTCCGTGGCTTCTGCTCAATCTCGCCAACAATGTACAACCGCCGAAACAGGAGATGAACTGCACGACGCGAATGGACACGGCAATGGCGCTTCGCGGAGCCTTTGCCGGTGCATTGGGCGGCGGATTTGCCGCCTTCTTTCCCGTGGTCACGGGAGGCATTGGAGGTCTGCTCGCCGGCCATGCGACCGCCATACGAAATGACCGAACGTTCCTCGTCTCGCAGGGCACCTCAAAACTGATCTACTACGTGGGAGGACTGTTGCTCTTCTTTGTTCCCGGGCTCGGTATTACGCGAGGCGGCGGAGCCTGGATCATCAGCGGCATCGTGGTTCCCTACGGCCGCTACGAATATCTGCTGGCACTCGCTTCAATCGCAATCGGCGGCTCTTGCGCGCTCCTGCTCGTTTCTCCGTTGACTCGCCTCACGCTGGCTGCCATTTCCCGCATCGGGTATCGCCTCATCTCAATTGGCGCATTCTGCGCGATCGTCGGTATCGTCGGCGGCATCACGGGCTGGGGTGGACTTGGAATCATGGTGGTTGCAACCGGAATCGGGCTTCTCCCCGTACTCTTCGGGTCTCGCCGCATGAACTGCCTCGGCGTCATTCTGCTCCCCATGGCCTGTAATATGTCAGGGGTGGGCTCCTACGTTGCACAGATACTGGGGCTACTATGAAGATCTATGACGGTCCCAAATGCAACAGATTTGGACATGTCCTTTTCAGCTTTCAACGCTCACCCTTCAGCCCTACTTCATCATGAAAGGTATCGCACATTTTGCGGTCGGGGTTGCATCCGCGGCCTGCTTTCCCGGGGCAGTCGAAGCGGCCGCCGACGGCACCCCGCTCTACTTCGTTCTCGGGGGCGTGTTCGGGCTTCTCCCCGACACGCTCGACTTCAAGTTCTACCGCTTCTTCTATCGACATCATGCAGAGGTGATGCCCGATCCGCTCAATCCCGACCCGCAGATTGTTGCTGATGCCATCACAGGCGCCATAGATCAAGCGGCCGAATCAGGTGTGCCGTTTCGAATCCGACTCAACACGGTTCGACTCGGGGCCGATCTCTGGCAACGCTACACCGTCCGCTTCAACCTTCCGGAAAAGCAGGTAGAGGTGGAGATCGGCCCCACTGTCGACACTGGCGGCTCGCCGGTTACGCCTGCTCCCGCAACGCCCAGCAACGCCTCGGCTCCACTTCTCGTCCCCGTCAAACTGGACTACATGGCGGCAACCAACATCGACATCTTCGAGGGGCCCATCTTTCAAATGACACCGGGGACGGATGGAACGGTCGTTCCCGAGTTCATCCCATGGCATCGCCAGTGGAGTCACAGCTTCCTGGTTGGGCTCATGTTTGCTTTCCCAGCGTGGCTCATTTGGGGATGGCTCGCAGCAGCCGTCGTCGCAACCGCCTATGCCGCACATGTTGCCGCAGATCAACTGGGCTACATGGGGAGCAGTCTTCTCTGGCCGCTCACGCGGCGTCGCACTCCGGGCCTCAAGCTCCAGCACTCAGGAGAAGCACTTCCAAACTTCTCCGCGGTTTGGCTCTCATGCCTTTTCATCTTCTGGAACGTGTCGCTTGCCAGTCCTGTTGAGGTCAGCGCCATCAGGCTCTTGCTCTGGGGTGTTGTGATCCCCTTCGTGACCATCCAGCTCCTTCGACGAAAGCTCGGGAGCACGGCGCGCTGATCTCGGGCAACCGGGCGGCTACCCGGAACCAATTTTCTCCGTTGTGCATCAAGAGATCCTTCGCAAGCTCAGGATGACAGTCTCTTCGGAGATCTTTCGGTCCGTGACGTTCGTCGGGATGAGAGCACTGCGCTCAGGATGACCGTTTCCCGAGGTTCTTTGTCATCCCGAGCTTGCGAGGGATCTCCGACACTTCATAGGGGAAAACGCTACCATCACACCCCTTGTTTTGTCGAGTTTCCCGTCAGCTTTCGCCTTTACCAGCACTCCCCCGCTGGCGCAGGACCTCGAACATGGCAATGGCACCCGCTACGCCGGCATTGAGTGAGCTCACGTTGCCAAACATGGGGAGCTTGACGAGATAGTCACAGTTTTCACGAACCAACCGACGCATGCCCTTTCCTTCACTACCAACGACGATACCCAACGGCCCCGTCAGGTCTGTGTCCGAGATCAGGGTCGCCTCATCACCTGCTTCGAGGCCGGCAAACCATACCCCACGATCTTTGAGAAGCCTCATGCAGCGCACAAGGTTCGGCACCTTGGCCACAATCATGTGTTCGGCGGCCCCGGCAGAAGCACGTACAACCGCAGGCGTGATCCCGACGGCGCGATGCTCGGGAATGACAACCCCCGTCACGCCAGCGGCCTCCGCGGAGCGCAGAAGCGATCCCACATTCTGGGGATCTTCGAGTCCATCGAGGAAGAGAAACAGCGCATTCTTGTCCTGCCCGGCATCGCTCAACATCTTCTTATACGATACATACCGGAACGGAAATACGTCAGCGACCACCCCCTGGTGGTTTACGTCGCCGACCATCGACTCCACTCGCAAGCTATCCACCTTGGCAATCTTGATCTTGCTGGCCTCGGCCAATGCGATGACCTCATCCAGCTCAGGAGTCGGACGGACACTGGAGAGGACATAGAGCGAGGCGACGCGGCGACGCCCCGCACGCAACAGCTCACGAATCGGCTGTCGACCGTACAGAAATTCGCGGTCGGATCGCGCTGGTTTCCCCTGCCCTGACCTCGCTCGGTCGTTCTGTCTTCGTGGTTGTGCCACTTCGTCGTCTCCCTTTTTCATGGCGCTCGCGCGCCACTCGCCAAAAAAGCCTATTTCCCTTGGACGTCCATCCGGCTCTGCACATTGGCAATCAGAGCTATGCATGCAACGTCGCTGCGTAGCGTTCGCCATCCAAGCGATACGCAGTCAAACCCATAACGGGCAAAGAGATCAACCTCATAATCCGACCAGCCGCCTTCGGGGCCAATGGCCAACAGGATGCGCGGCGCATCAGCAAGACCGATACTACCGAGCGGGTGGGCGTCACGAGGGTGGCAGATCAGCCGACGGCTATCCGGAAACAGCGTATCAAGAGCGTCCTCAACGAAAGGCTTGAGGCGGCGGCAAACCGTCACTTGGGGTAGACGCGTGTCGCCACTCTGTTCGAGTCCCTCTATGAGAAGTGGGCGGTAAGTCTCTTCATCAAGCCAATGGGTGTCGAAATAGTTCCGCTCGACCTTCTCTGCATTGGTGAGCACGATTTGGCCTATTCCCAACGAAGCGAGAGGGGCCCATAGTCGGCGCAGCACCTTCGGACGCGGCACTGCAAGGATCAGGTCAACAGAAGGTGCAGGGGGCAGCTCATCCTCAAACCGACAAGCAAGTTCCACGCGCCCATCACCAACCGACTGGACTTCTCCACTCCCAACCGGTCCATCTATGACGCCTACCCGCAGCTGCGCCCCGACCGAGACATTCAACACGCTCGTAATGTGCGCAGCGCGGCGGCCCGCCAGACAGACGCTGCCCGCAGCCCCCACTTCGTCTTG